>JAQYVQ010000124.1 GCA_030145435.1 Syntrophobacteria bacterium
AATGAGGCGTACTTCCTGTACGTTGAATGACGAGGGATGAAGCCGAACGCCGCAGATGGGACTTTTGGGGCAGCCTCCGAGACGTTCCAGACGCGCACCAAGGAAAAAGCATTCAGGGGGTGGTCCCATGACAGGGGCGAAGACCTACTTCGTGACGACCGCGATCGATTATGTGAACAACCTGCCACACATCGGTACGGCCTACGAGAAGATCTGTGCGGACGTAATCGCCCGGTTCAAGCGGTTGGAGGGCGAGCCCGTCTTCTTCCTGATGGGGAACGACGAGCACAGCATCAATGTGAAACGAGAGGCACAGGCCAGGGGACTCGAACCGCATGCCTATTGCGATCAGATGGCGGATCAATTCAGGCAGATCTGGAAGAGCCTGGGGATTTCCTACGACGCCTTCATTCGTACCACGGAAGAAAGACATGCCGAGGCGGTCAGCAAGCTCTTCCAACGGATCTACGAAAACGGAGACATCTATCCATCCAAGTACTCCGGGCTCTATTGTGAATCTTGCGAGGCATTCTACCGGGAAAAAGATCTTGCCGACGGGAAGTGTCCACAGCACGGGAGCGAGCCGAAATGGATCGAGGAGGACAACTACTTCTTCGCCCTTTCCCGGTACACGGAGAAGATCCTGAAGATCATCGAGGAGAAAAGGCTTCTCATTCTTCCCGAGATCCGTAAGAACGAGATCATGAACATCCTCCACGGCGGGCTGGAGGATATCAGTATTTCGCGCTCCTCCTTCGATTGGGGGATCCCCCTGCCGATCCAGCCCGACCACGTGATCTACGTCTGGTTCGATGCTCTGATCAACTACATATCGGCCATCGGCTTCGGCTGGGATGAGGATCTCTTTCCGCAGTTCTGGCCTGCCGATATGCACATCGTCGGCAAGGACATTACACGCTTTCATTGCATCATCTGGCCCGCCATGCTCCTGTCCGCCGGCCTGGAAGTGCCGCGCATGGTCTTTGGGCACGGCTTCGTCTCCCTGAAGGGCGAGAAGATGAGCAAGACCCTGGGCAACGTCGTTACCCCGATGGACATCGTCGATGTGTACGGGCCCGACGCCCTCCGGTACTACCTGCTTCGCGACAGCAGCTTCGGCAAGGACGGCAACTTCACGTGGGAAAACTTTCTGGAGCGCTACAACGGGGACCTCGCCAACGATTTCGGGAATCTGCTCCAACGGGTCCTCACCATGATCCGCCGCTACCGCTCCGGAACGATCCCCACCCCCCATACGCTCAAGGAGGAAGACGAGGCGCTCAAGAAAGACTGCCTGGCCCTCTGTTCGGATGTCCGGACCTTCCTGGACCCTACGCGGGGGGGGGATGTTGATTTTCACCTCGCCCTGGCCCGCCTCTGGGAGACGATTCGCCACACCAACCAGTACATAGACCACACGGCTCCCTGGACCCTGCAAAAGGAGGGGGCGGAGGAACGGCTGGACACGGTCCTTTCCTCTGCGGCAGAGTCCCTGCGGATCATCGGGGCGGTACTGTCCCCCTTCCTGCCGGATGCCGCGAGTGGGCTCTTCGAGCAACTGGGCCTGCCGGACCGCCCGGACAAACTCACCCCCGAGGCACCCACGACCTGGGGACAGATCCCCGCGGGAACGAAGGTAAGGAAGCCCAAGCCCCTCTTCCCGCGTATCGTGCCCGAGGAGGAAGGCTCAGACCCCCCCGGCAAGCCAAAACCGAAAAAGAAAGAGCCGGGGAAGAAGGAGGGGGAAGAGGTAACAATCGACCAGTTCGACAGGTTCGATCTTCGGGCCGGGAGAATCCTCGAGGCGGAGCGGGTCCCGAACACGGAAAAGCTCCTGAAACTGACCGTGGATATCGGGGAGAAGCGGACGATCGTGGCCTCCATCGGAAAGGCCTTTGCTCCGGAGGCGCTCCTGGAGCGGACCGTGGTCGTGATCGCCAATCTGAAGTCCGTCCGAATCCGTGGAATCCTGTCGGAAGGCATGCTTCTGGCTGCCGGGACCGACGAGGCGCTGTCCCTGGTCACCCTGTCGGGGCAGGTCGCTCCGGGCGAGAAGATTCGCTGACGGGAGGAAGCTCTGAATGCGGGCCCTAAGTCAAAATTCACCGGTTTTCTGGAGGTCAACGTGCAGACCCGTGACCGCAACATAATGTCAAATTCCACCAGTCTTCCGGAGGCCTAACAGGGATGACTCGTCAAGTGCGCTTGTGCTGTGCATGGTCTGTTCTGTTCTTCTTTCTGTTCACCCTCTTCTCTCCTGACGACGCCCTCTGCTCTGACTTCTTCGACGACTACCTGAAAACGCCGCTCATCATCGCGGGGATCACCCTCGGTGTTGCCCTGATCGTGGTTCTCATAGTGGGCACGGTACGCGATACGAAGCGAGACCGGGGCGAAGAGGAGGAAGACGATGATGTCTGGACACAGAGCCCTGTGCTCAGGACCCTGGGATACAGGCACGTGGACAACCCTCTGTTCGGAAAATCATCTGTCCATCCCGAAGGGCTCGCGGGCAGACAGGAGATCGAGGCCTTCCTGGCGGGGAAGATCGACAGGGCCCGGTTCGAAAGCCTGTACGGCCGGCGTGCACCGGATCCTCGCCGCTTCAGGCTGGGCGGCGTGCCCACGGGGTTTTCCCTCTCCTATCCTGCAGCCGGCCGGGAAGGGACACCGCCTCCTTTTTCGCTCTGGCGAACAAGAAACCGATCCTGCCGAATCGAATGTGAAACCGGAGGGGCACAGGGAACGACTTAGGACTCGTGGCGGGGAATCCCACGATTCCCTCAACGGGGAGGAAACCCGGGCACGTTCTCAAAATGAATCCGGTCCCCTTTGCGAACGGCGTGATGGGCAACAAACCCACCTGCAACCTCGAGTATGTACCTGGCTGGAGAGCGCGGTGCATATCGAGGACAAGGCTCCATCGGGCAGGGAGACAGCCGTTCGAACAGATCCACGACGATCCCCTCCGTGGAGAGAAAGAGGATGTCCAGGGACAGGTAGGTGTTCTTCATCCAGAA
>JAQYVQ010000127.1 GCA_030145435.1 Syntrophobacteria bacterium
ATCTGTTGTCCCTGTTCCTGGGTTGGATGGCATGCTACATCGCCATCATCCTGATCGGGACGATCGTCGCCAAGATCATCAAGAAGTCGTCCGGCTCGATCAAGGTTCTGGACCGTATCCTGGGGGGAGGCCTGGGCTCGGTCAAGGGGTTCCTGATCGTCTACCTGATTGCCTGTGCACTCGTGTTGCTGCGTGAGCCCCTGAAGGACCTGGTACCGAAGAAACACCTCGATCTGAAAGGCTCCCGGCTCGCTGCGTTCGCAGAAGAGCACAACGTCTTGTCCAGGGTCGGCATTCCGGACCTGGACAAGCTCGAAGAGCTCACGGCGGCCTTTGAGGACAAGAAGAAGCGCCTGGCACTCCTCAACGATCCTGCGATGAAGGAACTGAAGCAGAACAAGGCATTTCAGCGCCTCATGAACGACAAGGCGTTCCAGAAGGCTGTGAATGAGAAGCAGTTGAGTGCTATAGTAAACAACCCGAACTTTCGGGCAGCCATCAACGATCCACAGATCCGAAAGTACCTGTTCACGCTCGACCTGGAAAAGATTTCAAAGGTCGTTAACACGAAATGAAGGGAGACTCGCCGTGAAGGTGATCGGAATCAATGCAAGCCCGAGAAAGGGCGCGAACACCGCTACGCTCGTCGAAAAGGTGCTGAAGGGGGCAGCGGACAAAGGGGCGGAGACGAAGATGGTCGACCTCCGAAAGCTCGACATGAAGCCCTGCATCGGGTGCGACAAATGCAAAGAGAATTTGGGACACTGCGTTCAGAAGGACGATCTGACACCGCTGATGGAAGAAATGGCCACGTACGATGCGATCGTTCTGGGGACGCCGATCTACTGGTTCCACGCAAGTGCCCAGTTCAAGATCCTGGTCGACCGGCTCTACTGCTACTACGGGTTTGAATTGGATCCCGAAACGAACGATTACAAGGAAATCCTCGCCTTTCCGCCGGGCAAGAAGGTCGTTTTCATCACGTCCCGGGGAGATCCCGAGGAGAAGAAAGACTATGATGTGTTCTACAATAGCTTGAACGAGTGGCTCAAGGTCGTCGGCATGGCCTTGCTCGCCTCTTCCATAGAGCTCGTCAATCACTGCGGTTCGTGGAACGAAAAGGACGCGGCCAGGAAGGACGCCGACCTCCTGGCTAAAGCGGAGTCCGTGGGCGCCTCGCTCGTGTAGCACACCGCCAGGCGAACCGCCTCAAGATCAATCCAGGATGCAGGCCCCTGCACAACCCCCCACAAGGGGTCTGCCCCAACCTCGATTCCCGCCCCTCCGGTGAGGTCTCGATTCACGCCAACCACCCCATATCTTGTGCTTTTTTTCCTTTGACACACAACAGACTGTGGCCTATACTGCTACCATCCAGAGACAGAGCTCGGTCGACAAAGGCGTCTTCTTCGCCTTTTTTGTATGCAACGCTGCGCAGAATGCTAGAGGAATTCCCATGACATCCGGGAACGGACATGACTATGACGAGAGCAAGGTCAAGACCCTCTCCTCGCTGGAGCACATCCGCCTTCGAACCGGCATGTACATCGGCCGGACCGGGGACGGGTCCCACTACGATGACGGCATCTACATCCTGCTCAAGGAGATCGTCGACAACGGGATCGATGAATTCATCATGGGCTTCGGCAGCAAAATCGACATCTCAATCCAGGAGAATGGGGTCACCGTCAGGGACTACGGGCGCGGAATCCCTCTGGGAAAGGTGATCGACTGCGTCTCCCGAATCAACACGGGTGCCAAATATAATGACGACGTCTTTCAGTTCAGCGTCGGCTTGAATGGTGTCGGAACGAAGGCGGTGAACGCCCTGTCCGAACAGTTCTCCGTTCGCAGCTTCCGGAACGGCAAGTTCGTGGAGGCCCGGTTCGAACGTGGAGAACTCGCAAAGGAGGCCAAGGGACGTGCAAAGGATGAGCCGGACGGAACGTTGATCCGGTTCCGGCCGGACGCCGACATCTTCGGCTCTTGTTCTTTCCGGGAAGACCATCTGGCCAGAAGGATGGGCTTTTATGCCCATCTGAACACGGGCCTGGAGATTCATCTCAATGGAACGACCTATCGCTCCGCGCGGGGCCTGCTCGATCTGATCCGGGAGGAATGCCCTTACGAGAAGATTTACGAACCGATTCATTTCCGGGACAAGATGCTGGAGATCGCCTTCACCCACACGAACCGATTCAGTGAAGACTATTACTCCTTCGTCAACGGCCAGTACACCGCGGACGGCGGGACGCATCTGAGTGCCTTCCGGGAAGGCCTCCTCAAGGGAATCAACGAGTTCGCAAAGAGTCGATTCGACGGAGACGATGTGCGCGAAGGCCTCGTCGGGGCCGTGGCCATCCGCCTGAAGGAGCCGGTGTTCGAGTCCCAGACCAAGAACAAGCTGGGGAACACAGAGATCCGCGCGCCCCTCGTGAACCAGATCCGCGACGTGGTGGTCGACCTGCTCCACCGAAATCCCAAGAAGGTGGAGAAGCTTCTCCTCAAGATCGAGGAGACAGAGAAACTCCGCAGAGAGTTGCAGTCCGTGAAGAAGATGGCCCGTCAGCGAGCCAAGGCGGTCTCCATCCGGATCCCCCAGCTCAAGGACTGCAAGACCCACCTGAACAAGAGGAAGCGGACAGGCACCCAGTCCACGATCTTCCTCACCGAAGGCCAGTCCGCAGGCGGCTCGTTCGTCAGCTGCCGTGACGTAAACACCCAGGCCATCTTCACGCTCAAGGGAAAGCCGCTGAACGTGTGCGATCTCAAGAGGGACGCACTGTACAAGAACGACGAGATCTACAACCTCATGCGCGGCCTGAACATCGAGGACTCGATCGAACATCTGCGCTACCAGAACGTGGTCCTCGCCACGGACGCGGACGTGGACGGCATGCACATCCGCAACCTCCTGATCACCCTCTTTCTCCGCTTCTTCGAGCCCCTGGTTCATGACGGCCACCTGCACATCCTGGAAACCCCTCTCTTCCGCGTCCGGAACAAGGCCGAAACGATTTACTGCTACTCGGAAACGGAGCGCGATGCGGCCCTGAAGCGGCTCAGCCGGGGTGTGGAGGTCACCCGGTTCAAGGGACTCGGCGAGATCTCGCCGCACGAGCTGAAGGGATTCATCGGCAAGGAGATACGCCTCACCCCGGTGGTCATCAACGGGAACGGGTCCATCCCGGAGATTCTCACCTTCTACATGGGCAGGAACACCCAGGAGCGCCGCAACTACATCATGGAGAACCTGATCGTGGACACGACCCCATGACCAAGCAGCTCGAGTTCGATTTCGAGGCCAAACCGGCCGCACAGATCCCTGACCCAACAGAGCTGGATGAGGCAATCCTCACGGACAGGGACGGAGGGGACGGCAGCTCGGCGCCACCCGACGGACAGGATCCACTCCGGGCCCTGATGGACCAGAACTTCCTGCAGTACGCCTCGTATGTGATCTGCGAGAGGGCCATCCCGAACCTGGAAGACGGTCTCAAACCGGTCCAGCGACGCATTCTCCACGCCCTCTGGGAGAAGGATGACGGCCGGTTCATCAAGGTCGCCAATGTCGTGGGCCACTGCATGCAGTACCACCCCCATGGGGATGCATCGATCACCGACGCGCTCACCACCCTGACGAACAAGGGCGCCCTGATCGAGGGACAGGGGAATTTCGGGAACATTTTCACCGGGGACCGCGCCGCCGCGTCGAGGTACATCGAATGCAGACTCACCGAGCTGGCCAGGAAGGAGATTTTCAACAAGGACCTGACCAAGTTCGTCCCGAGCTACGACGGACGGAACCAGGAACCGGTCACACTGCCTGCAAAGCTGCCGCTACTGCTGATGCTGGGTGCCGACGGCATCGCCGTGGGCCTCTCCACACGCATCCTCCCGCACAATTTCAGGGAATTGCTCGAGGCGCAGGTCGCGATCCTGCAGAAGAAGCCTTTCTCGCTCCTGCCCGACTTCCCGCAGGGGGGCCTGCTGGATGTCTCCGAGTACAACAAGGGCAACGGCCGCTGCCGCGTGAGAGCGCGCGTCGAGCAAAAAGGCTCGGACAAGCTCGCCGTCGTCGAACTGCCTTACAGCACCACCACCGAATCGCTGATCGCATCAATCGAAGACGCCATACGGAAAAAGAAGGTCCCAGTAAAGGCGATCGACGACTTCACAGCCGAAAAGGTGAACATAGAACTCACGCTCGCCCCGGACGCGAAGCCGGCAAAGGCGATCAAGGCCCTGTATGCCTTCACGAGCTGTGAGAGTGCTGTGACCTGTTTTCCGACCGTGATTCACAACGGCCGTCCCGTGGGCATGGATGCGGAGGAGATCCTCAAGGAGAACACGAGCCAGCTCCTGAAAATCCTCAAGCAGGAACTCACCCTTTCGAGGCGGCGTCTTCTCGAGGACATCCATACGAAGACGCTCGTACGGATCTTCGTGGAGAACCGGATCTACAAGAACATCGAGGCATGCAAGACCTATCAGGAGGTGCAGACAGCCGTCATGGAAGGCCTTCAGCCCTTTGCCGGCCAGCTCGAGCGCCCGATCACCAAGCAGGACATCGAGATGCTGCTCGGCATCCGCATCCGCCGCATCTCACGGTTCGACCTCGACAGGAGCCGGAAGGAGATCGAGGCCCTGCGGGCTGACCTCCAGAAGGTGGAAAAGCAACTCGAAGACCTGCGCGGCTTCGCCGTCCACTATCTGAAAGGGCTGCTCAGGGCGTACGGAGAGGACCACCCGCGCCGCACCCAGGTCACGGTCTTCGACAGCATCGAGATCAAAGAACTCACTGCAAAAGAACTCGAAATCCACTACGACGAGAAAAAAGGGTACCTGGGACACACGGTGAAGGAAGGCCAGCCCCTGCTCCAGTGTTCTTCGTACGACAGGATCCTCCTGGTGTGGGACGACGGGCGCTATCGGGTCGTGCAACCGCCGGAGACCCTGTTCGTGGACACGAACCTCGTCTATTCCGCCAAGATCGACCGGGACCGCGTCATGACGATCGTCTACCAGGAGTACGGTAACGTGTACCTGAAGAAATTCAGCTTCGGGGGCACGATCCTGAACAAAGAATATCGATGTGCCGGAAAGGCATCCAAGATCCTGCTCTTCGCCGACGACAGCCCGGATGAGATTTACGTGAAATACAAACCGGCCAAGCGCCAGCGCGTCCACCAGCAGTTTTTCCATGCTACAGACGTTGCCGTAAAGGGAGTGAAGGCTCGCGGCTCCTTGATGGCACCCAAGGAGATCGACAAGATCTCGACGCGGAAGCCTCGCTGGTGGAAAGACGGCGAAAAGGCGCCTCGTGGTATCCTCCTCGATCACTGATTTCGAGTGGCCAGTGGCGTTCGTACCCGTGCCCGTGCCCGGCCCCCCCAAGAAGCAGTCATCCCCGCCCCCGCCTAAAGATTGCGGGGGCAGGCTCCGGCGGGGATCCCTCAGTACCTGATGCCAAGGGATTCCTGCCTGCGCAGGAATGACAGATGAGGTGGTCAAGGAACGGGCCGACAAAAAGGTGTCAGGAACCTTTTTCCTGGCTCTGGCCTCAAGCCGGGCCCCCGCATCAAGTCCCGGACATTGCGAGTCGCCGAAGGCGACGTGGCAATCCCCCAGCTTGAGTTGTAGGGCATCAGAAGCCGGGGCGCACTTTGTTCTCCGCCTGACAATCTTGTGCAGAGTCCTGATACGCTATTGAACCCCGCGCAACGGCACCTCTGCTCTCGGCAGGCCCTCCCCGAGAAGGGAATTCTCTCGAAAGGCCAACAACATACCCACCTTTTGGCGATCACGACGTGAGGACTCGCCCGGGTCGGGCACCATCCTTGCATATAACTCCGTAATTGTTTGCTGAACCCAAGAACAGGCAAAGGGGAACAGAGATGAATGCGAACCTCCTGCGCGCGATTCTTGTGTTGGCTGTGGCCTTCTTCGCCGGGTGTGGTCTGGACGACGTGATATGCACCGTCGCAACGGACTGCGACGATCAGAATCCCTGCACGGAAGATAGTTGTGCGGGGGGCCTGTGTGTGCACACCAACAACACGCTGCCCTGCGATGACGGGGATGCTTGCACCACGGACGACGTCTGCTCCGGCGGCACATGTTCCGGCGAACTCCTTGACAACGATGGAGACGGGTACGCGAGTGATGCATGCGCCGGTGGGAACGATTGCGACGACACCGATGGCCAGGTGCACCCGGGGAGTCCGGAAGCACCCTACGGGGAACCGATCTGCAGCGACACGATCGACAACGACTGTGACGGGGACGTAGACGCGGAGGACTCGGGTTGTTTTCCAACGACCGTTCTCGCAGCAGACCACGTTACGGCAGCGAGCTTTGATCTCGTTCCCGAGACCTACATCGAGCAGGCAAAGGCCGCGTTCCGCATCGCTTACGGACACACGTCCCACGGAAGTCAGATCGTGAGCGGAATGGGTGTCATGGCCGGCCTGGACAGCCTCTACGCGTACAGTTCAGCCGGAGGCCCGGGGATTCTTTCCCTGCACGACGGGACCCCGGCCGGCGACCTAGGCAACCCGGACCGAACCACCTGGGAACAAAGAACGCGCGATCTCCTTGACGCGCCCGGCAACGACCGGAATCTCATCATCTGGTCCTGGTGCGGGCAGGCGGACACGACAGAGACGAACATGGATCTGTATCTGGACCTAATGGACCAGCTCGAGTCGGACTATCCGCACGTGACCTTTGTGTACATGACAGGCCATCTGAACGGAACCGGCGAAGGCGGGAACCTGAACCAGAGAAACGAACAGATCCGCGCCTTCTGCCGGACGAACGACAAGGTGCTCTTCGATTTCGCGGATATCGAGAGCTATGACCCGGACGGCTCCTATTTCCTCGATCAAGGGGCGAACGACAACTGCGACTACTCCGGCG
>JAQYVQ010000140.1 GCA_030145435.1 Syntrophobacteria bacterium
CATCGAGTTCGCCATCGAGAAGGAAGAAGCGGCTCAGAAGTTCTACCTCGCCCTCGCAGGGCGCGTTTCTGATGCCTCCACCCGGGAAAGCCTGGGATTCCTGGCCAACGAGGAGGCCAAACACAAGGAATTCCTTGAGAAGTACCTGCGAGGCGAGATCCAGGAGGGTACGCTTCGGCTGACCGAGGTCGTGGAGTACAAGATCCTCGAACACCTGGAGGAGGAACCGGTCGCGTCGGAGTCCTTGTCTCCGGAAGAGGCGTTCCTCCTGGCGGCGAAACGAGAGCAGGCCTCGTATCTGTTCTACCGCGACCTGAGCCGGCTCCATGAGGACGGGCCCGTAAAGGACCTGCTGTCCAAAATGGCCAACGAAGAGCTTCGCCACAAAGAGAAAGTAGAGTACCTTTACGCGAACACGGCGTTTCCTCAGACCTCGGGCGGCTGAGGCTCCGGGGCAAGGCAGGGGCCCATTGGCTATTAGCTTTTGGCTCCCAACAGTCCCCCCCCACGAGGATGCCCATGCAGGAGGGGTGGTGGGCTAACAGCTAATAGCTAACAGCTTACAGCCCATTTTCGCCTTGAAACGACCGTCCATCGGATGTCTTGTTTTCCTGGTAAATATATGATATCTAGTGAGCTTCGTTCAGCTTTTTGGACAGTACCGCTGCTCTCCGGACATACGCGGACAACAAAAAAAAACCCATGCTATCACAGTACATCCCCGTCATCGTAGGCGTTCTCTGGGCTGCCCTCCTGGCCGCTGTGCTCATCGGCGTGTCCCTCTTATTCGGTCCCAGCCGACCGACGCCTGAGAAGGGGTCCACGTACGAGTGCGGGATCGACCCGATGATCGGGGACGCAAGGGCCCGCTTCTCCATCAAGTTCTATGTCGTCGCTGTCCTGTTCCTCCTGTTCGACGTTGAGGTGGTGTTCATGTACCCGTGGGCCGTCCTTCTCCGGAAACTCGGCCTCCTCGGGTTGATCGAGATGATGACGTTCCTGCTGGTTCTCGTTGTGGCCTTCGTATACGTCTGGAAAAAGGGTGCCTTGAATTGGGAATAGAATCCTCGCGTATCCTGCGAAACAGCCCGTTCGTAAAGCCCATTGACGCCATTCTGAACTGGTGCCGCGAGTACTCCTGCTGGCCCTATGCCTTCGGGACTGCCTGTTGCGCCATCGAGTTCATGGCCGTGGCGGCCAGCCACTATGACATCTCCCGATTCGGTGCGGAGGTGATCCGGTTCTCCCCCCGCCAGGCGGACCTGCTCGTCGTTTCCGGGACCATCAGCGAGAAGATGGCGCCGATCCTCAAGAAGATCTACGACCAGATATGCGAGCCCAAGTGGGTGATGGCGCACGGAGCCTGTACGTGCTCCGGGGGTATCTACGACAACTACTGCACGGTTCAGGGGATTGACACGATCATCCCGGTCGATGTGTACGTACCGGGATGTCCGCCCACGCCGGAAGCCTTCCTGGACGGCCTGATCAAGATCCAGAAGATCATCGAAGGCGAATCGATCCGGGATCCCAAGTACTGCGGAGAATAGGGCCCTACGAAGAATAGGAGCTTTCGAAGCCTTGGCAGACCTCGTCGCACAGACCCTTCTCGAGAAGTTCCCGGAAGCCGTCTCGCTTGCCCCGGACTTCCGCGACGAAGAGGCCGTGTGTGTAACCCGGGAGAGCATCATACAGGTGCTCCGGTTCCTGTACAGCAACCCGGACACGGAATACACGCTCCTCGAGGACATATGCGGGGCCGACTACCCGGGACGGGAAGACCGATTCGAGGTCGTCTACCAGCTCTACTCTCTGAAGACGGGTGGGCATGTCCGCCTCAAGGTCGGCCTCCAAGAAGAGGATCCGACCCTGCCCACGGCAATCGGGATCTATAAGGCCGCCGACTGGTTCGAGCGGGAGGCCTTTGATCAGTACGGGATTCGGTTCGAGGGGCACCCGAATCTGCGAAGGGTCTTGAACCACGAGGATTTCGTGGGGCACCCCCTGCGCAAGGACTATCCGATCAAGAAGCGCCAGAAGCTCACCCGGCCGACGAACCTGGGCTGGGAAGAGGGGCAATCGAGAGGCAACGGGGACGGGTCCGAACAAACCGGGGAAGAGCCGGAGTGGATGACCCTGAACATCGGGCCGGCCCACCCGACCATGCACGGGACCCTGCGCATCCTGGCCCGGCTCGAGGGAGAAACGATCCTCAAGGCCGAACCGGAGATCGGTTACCTCCACCGGGGCTTTGAGAAGACCTCGGAGGCCCTCACCTACCAGCAGGTGATCCCCCTGACGGACCGCCTCAACTACTGCTCCGCCATGATGAACAACGTGGGCTACTGCAGGGCGGTCGAGAAGCTCCTCGGGATCGAGGTTTCGAAGCGGGTCCAGTACATCCGCGTGATCGTCAGCGAGCTGTCGCGCATCATCGACCATCTCGTCTGTATCGCCGCCAACCTGGTGGACATCGGCGCGCTGACGCCCTACTGGTACTGTTTCCGGGAGCGGGAGAACGTCTACGAGCTCCTGGAGGCCCTTTGTGGATCACGGCTGACGACCTCCTACACGCGCATCGGAGGCCTGTCCCACGACCTGCCCGACGGCTGGGTGGACAAGTGCCGGGAGTATATACGGGACAGAATTCCCCGGGCGATCGAGGAGACCGAGACCCTGATCACGAAGAACCGAATCTTCGTGGACCGCACCTCGGGCGTGGGCGCAATCTCGGCCGACGAAGCCCTCAACTGGGGATTCACAGGCCCCTGCCTGCGGGCCAGCGGCGTCCCCTTCGACGTGCGAAAAGCGAACCCTTACTACGACTACGACAAGTTCGACTTCGATATCCCTGTGGGAAGCAACGGCGACACCTACGATCGTTACCTGGTGCGCATGGAGGAGATGCGGCAGAGCCTGCGCATCATCGAACAGGCCCTGGACGGCCTGCCGGAGGGGCCCATCTCCGTTGAAGACAGACGCGTCTCCCTCCCGGAGAAGGATGCGGTTTACACGAAATTCGGGCCCCTGGTCCAGCACACAAAGCTGATCGTGGACGGGATCGTTCCTCCTGAGGGAGAGGTCTACTCGGTCACAGAGGCTGCTAACGGTGTGCTCGGATTCTACATCGTGAGCGACGGAACGAAGCGGCCCTATCGCATCAAGGTGCGACCGCCCTGCTTCGCGATCTTTCAGGCGCTGCCCCAACTCGTCGAAGGAAGCATGATTGCGGATCTCATCGCCATCGTCGGGAGCCTGAACATCATCGCCGGTGAACTCGACAGATAGCTGGAAAAGGTAATCTAGAGAAAATGTGGATTGACTATCTGGTCTGGACCTTACAAAACCTGCTCTTCCCGCTCGTGATCCCGGTCGTGCTGCTCACCGGCGTGATCCTGGCCGTGTGGGTCGAGAGGCGGGGCGCCGCCTTCATCCAGGACCGGGTGGGGCCGAACCGAGTCCACATCTTCGGCTTTCGGAACGCGGGGCTGATGCAACCCATCGCGGATGCACTCAAGCTCCTCGTAAAGGAAGAATTCATGCCGGAGAAGGCGGACCGGTTCCTCTTCTTCCTGGCCCCGGCCCTGTCGATGATCCCCGCGCTCCTGACCTTTATGGTCATTCCCTTCGGCGACGTGCTCGTCCTCGGAAAGTACGAGATCCCCCTGCAGGTTGCCGACCTGAACGTGGGCGTCCTGTTCATATTCGCCATCGCGTCCCTGGGTGTGTTCGGGGTCGTGCTCGGCGGCTGGTCGCCGGACAACAAGTACTCGATTCTCGGCGGGCTCCGCTCGTCGGCGCAGATGATCAGCTACGAGATCTCCATGGGCCTGTCGATCATCGGCATCCTGATCGTGTTCGAGTCGGTTCGACTGAACGATATCGTGCAAATGCAGGGGGATCTGCTGTTCGGATTCCTGCCGCGGTGGGGCATCGTTGTGCAACCTGTCGGCTTCCTGCTGTTCTTCATCGCCGCCCTGGCGGAAACGAACCGGATCCCCTTCGACCTTCCGGAGGCGGAGGCGGAAATCGTTGCGGGGTACCACCTCGAGTACTCGAGTTTCAAGTTCTCCATGTTCTTCATGGCCGAGTATGTGAACATGATGGTCGCCTCCGGGTTCATCGTAAGCCTCTTCCTGGGCGGGTGGCAGATCCCATGGGCGCCCACCGAAATGCTGGTCGAATGGAAGGGGCCACTCGTCGCGGCCGCTCTCCAGGTCGGCATGTTTGTCTTCAAACTCTGGTTTCTTATGTGGGTCTTCGTCTGGATTCGCTGGACCCTGCCCCGCTTCCGATATGATCAGCTGATGAGCCTTGGCTGGCGGGTCATGCTGCCCTTGGCCCTGGCAAACATCTTTGTTACGTCGATCGTGCCGTTCGTGCTTGGAGTCTATTGAGAATGATCAAGATAAAGCCCGTGTCCCCCCTCGAGGGAAAGCGGTATCCGCTTCGTGAGAGGGTCTACCTGATCGAGATCCTCAAGGGGATGGGGCTTACCCTGAAGCATCTCGTCCGGAACCTGGCCACCTATCCGACCAAGAACCGCACGGTCGTGACGATCCAGTACCCGGAGGAGAAGAGAGAATACTCGCCCCGGTTTCGTGGGAAGCACCGCCTGAAGAAGAACCCGGACGGGTCGATGCGATGCGTGGCGTGCAAGCTCTGTGTGGAGAACTGCCCGTCCCACTGCATCTTCGTCGAGCCTGACGCCTACCCGGACCCGAGCAGGGGCAACTACCCGAAACGGTACGAGATCGACATCACCCGCTGTATCTTCTGCGGCTTCTGCGTGGAAGCCTGTCCGAAAGACGCGATCGAGATGACGGAGGTCTCTGAGATGGGAGACTCGGTCCGGGCCGTCTTTGACCGGGATTTCCTCCTCGCGGACGGGAAGGAGCCTGCTTCATGATCCAGGCGATCTTCTTCTACGTTTTTGCGGCTTCTGCGGTGGTCATGGCCCTCGCGGTCGTTTCCGCCAGGAACCCCATCTACAGCGCCATGGCGCTGATCGGCTGTCTCCTGTCCGTGGCCAGCATCTTTGCGCTGCAATCGGCCCATCTCATGGCGCTCCTGCAGGTCATGGTCTACGCAGGGGCGATCATGGTGCTGATCTTGTTCGTCCTCATGCTCCTGAACCTCTCTCCCCAGGAACTGGGGGAGAGGCGTGTCACGGTCCGGAGGGTAACGGGCGCTTACCTGATCGGGGCGATCGTCACGCTGTTGATGGTAAGGCTTACAAAGCATCTCTGGGCGCCCGCCTCCGCGCTCGACCCGAATTTCGGAACGATCGAAGAGGTCGGAATGATCCTGTACACAAAGTATCTCCTGCCCTTTGAGATGGTCTCTCTCCTCCTGCTGGCGGCCATCATCGGGGCGGTGGTCCTGACACGGAAGGAAAAAGGGGATGGGCAATGACGAGTGAAACACTCGTTCTCAGCATACTCCTGTTCGCCATCGGAGCCACCGGCTTCGTGGTGCGCAGGAATGCGATCATCGTTCTCATGTCGCTCGAACTGATGCTGAACGCCGCGAACCTTGCGTTCGTCGACTTCTCCCGGCAGCACATGGACGTGACCGGCCATATCTACGTGTTCATGATCATGACCGTGGCCGCCGCCGAAGCCGCCGTGGCGCTGGCCATCGTGGTCCGGATCTTCCGGACCCGGAGGGTGGTGAACCTGGACGAGATCAACCTGATGAAAGGATAGTTTTTTGGAAGAGGCAATCGTCTTTTCGTATATCCGATGGATCCCGCTTCTGCCGCTGATCGGTTTCCTGATCAACGGCCTGGGCGCTAGGGCCGAGCTGGGCCCGGCCGGGACCCAGCGGGTACACTGGGTCGCCTGTCTGGCGCCGTTCGGATCCTTTCTCATTTCGGTTGTTGCGTTCACGAAGCTCCTTGGCCTTCCGGCCGAGGGGAGGCTGCTCACGGACACCGTCTTCACCTGGATCGCCTCTGGGGAGTTCACGGCCAACCTTTCGTTCAGTATCGATCCGCTGAGCTCGGTCATGACCCTGGTGGTCACCGGCGTGGGATTCCTGATCCACGTCTACTCCATCGGGTACATGCACGGGGACAAGGGCTATTCACGTTACTTCGCCTATTTGAATCTCTTCACGGCCATGATGCTCGTCCTCGTCCTGGGCGACAACCTGCTGCTCATGTTCCTTGGCTGGGAGGGCGTTGGCCTCTGCTCGTACTTCCTGATCGGATTCTGGTACGAAGACCCGGAAAAGGCCTACGCAGGCCTGAAGGCCTTCGTGGTGAACCGGATCGGGGACTTCGGCTTCCTCCTGGGGCTCTTTCTGCTGTTCTGGGGCCTGGGGCAGAACGGCATCTGGACGATCGACTTCGGCTCGATCCAGGAACACGTCCACCTGCTCAGCCCGGCGATCATCACCGCCATCTGCCTGTTGCTCTTCATGGGCGCCATGGGCAAGTCGGCCCAGATCCCATTGTACGTCTGGCTTCCGGACGCCATGGCCGGCCCCACGCCCGTCAGCGCCCTGATCCATGCAGCGACCATGGTGACCGCCGGCGTCTACATGGTGGCCCGGATGCACTTCCTGTTCGTCGCCTCGGATCTCGCCATGCAGTGGGTGGCCTGGACCGGCGCCATCACGGCCCTGTTCGCAGCCACCATCGGAATCTGTCAGAACGACATCAAGAAGGTCCTCGCCTACTCTACGGTGAGCCAGCTCGGCTACATGTTCGTCGCGGTCGGCATCGGGGCCTACGCGGCCGGCATCTTCCACCTGATGACCCACGCCTTCTTCAAGGCCCTGCTCTTTCTCGGGGCCGGCAGCGTGATGCATGCCATGGGTAACGAGACGGACATCCAGAAGATGGGCGGCCTCAGGAAGAAGATGCCCTGGACCTTCTGGACCTTCATGGTCGCCACGGTGGCCATCTGCGGCATCCCGCCCTTCAGCGGTTTCTTCTCCAAGGACGAGATCCTCTGGCTGGCCTACTCGTCCCACCACGGGTCGACCGCCCTCTGGCTCGTGCTCTGGATCGGAGCCGCGGTGACGGCTTTCTACATGGCCAGACTCGTCTTCCTCACCTTCTTCGGCGAACCGAGGGACCATCACCTGCACGACCACGCCCACGAATCCCCGGCGGTCATGACCGTTCCGCTGGCCCTGCTCGCTGTGGGTGCGGCACTCGTCGGTTTCGTGGGGGCACCCGCCTCTCTGGGCCTTACGAATCATTTTGAGCACTTCCTGGAGCCGGTCGTGGGCGCACTACCGCACGGGGACCACCATGGGTCCCATGCCACGGAATACATCTTTATGGGGCTTTCCGTCGCTGTGGCCGCTGCGGGCATCCTGCTGGCCTGGTGGCTGTACCTCCGGGCAAAAGAGGTTCCGAAGATCATGGCCCGGAAGTACGCTCGCCTGTACGACCTGGTCTACAACAAATATTACGTGGATGAGATTTACGATGCCCTTTTCGTGAGGCCCATCCGGAATCTGTCCGAAAAATTGCTGTGGAAGATATTCGATGAGAAGTTCATCGACAACGGGCTGGTCAACGGGACGGCCCGGTTCTTCCAGCGTTCTGCCCAATCGCTCCGCCGGATTCAGGTGGGGGATGTGCAGAGCTATGCATTCGCCATGGTTGTCGGGATCCTTGCGATCATCGGCTTTCTCTTGCTCCAGTAGGGACCGCATAGCCCATGGAAATTATTAACCAGCACCTCATATCGGTTCTTGTCTTTCTCCCCCTGGCCGGGGCCCTGTTCGTACTGCTCTTTCTGCGAGGATCGCAGAAGGAGGCCGTTCGGTGGGTGACCTTCCTCACAATGCTGGCCGGCTTCGTGATCTCGCTGAAGCTCTTTCTCGGTTACGACGCCGACTCGACGCAGACGATGCAGTTCATCGAGTCCACCCCCTGGCTTCCCGAGTACGGGATCGTCTTCAAGGTGGGCATCGACGGCATGAGCCTTCTTCTCTTCATGATGACCACCTTCCTGGGCCCGCTCGTCATCCTTTCCTCCTGGCGGTCGATCGAAGACCGGGTCAAGGGCTTCCACGTCTGCATGCTCCTCCTGCAGACCGCCATGCTCGGGGCCTTTGTGTCCCTGAACCTGTTCCTGTTCTACATCTTCTGGGAGGCCATGCTGATCCCGATGTACTTCATCATCGGCATCTGGGGAGGCCCCAGGAGGATCTATGCGGCCGTAAAGTTCTTCCTGTACACGCTCTTCGGCAGCCTCCTGATGCTGGTGGCCATCCTGTACCTCTACTTCGTGCACGTGAAGCAATTCGGCTTCTACTCCTTCGACCTGTTCGATCTCTACCGGGTGCACCTCGCCCTGGGCCCCGAAAAGCTCCTCTTCCTGGCCTTCGCCCTTTCGTTCGCTATCAAGGTCCCGATGTTCCCGTTCCACACCTGGCTCCCGGACGCCCACGTCGAGGCCCCCACCGCGGGCAGCGTCATCCTGGCCGGGGTCCTGCTGAAGATGGGGACCTACGGGTTCCTCCGGTTCTCCATGCCCCTGTTCCCGGCCGCCACGGAGTACTTCTATCCGCTCATCGCGGTCCTGGCCGTCATCGGGATCATCTACGGCGCCCTCGTTGCCATGGTGCAGCCCGACGTGAAGAAGCTCGTCGCCTACTCGTCGGTCAGCCACTTGGGCTTCGTCATGCTCGGCCTCGTGGTCCTGAACGTACAGGGCGTGGAGGGCAGCGTCATCCAGATGGTCAACCACGGCCTCTCCACCGGGGCACTCTTTATCATCGTCGGCATGATCTATGACCGTCGACACACGCGCCTGATCGCCGATTTCGGGGGCATCTCCAAGTCGATGCCGATCTTTGCAACATTCTTCATGATCGTCACCCTGTCTTCGATCGGCCTCCCGGGCCTGAACGGGTTCGTGGGTGAATTCCTGATCCTGCTCGGCGCGTTCAAGAAGAGCGTGGTCCTGGGCGTGCTTGCCGCGTCCGGCGTGATCCTGGCGGCGGTTTACATGCTCTGGATGTTCAAACGGGCCATGTTCGGGCCCCTGGACAAGGAAGAGAACAAGTCCCTGAAGGACCTCGATCCGAGAGAGATCGCCGTCCTGGTCCCGATCATCGTGATGATCCTCTGGATCGGGATTTACCCGCAGACCTTCTTGAGGAAGATGGACCGTTCCGTGGAAGGCTTTCTGACCCGTACGGGGCAGAACACCGCTCCCCCGGTCCAGCCTCTCGAAAGGGAATCCCTTTTTATGACGGAAAGCATTTCGGTACAAGATTTCGGGGGGCAGGGTCATGGGAATCGATAACCTGCCGGTAGCCCTGAGCGTAATCCGGCCCGAGTTGATCCTGGCAGGAACTGCCCTGGTGTGCATCGCCCTGGATCTTCTCTACAAGCCGGCAGACAAGATGCCATGCTGGGCCATCGCCTTCTTCGGCTGTCTGGCCGCCCTGGCCGCCACGATCGCGGCCTGGGGAACGGAGCAGGAGGCCTTCTCTCAGCTCGTGCGCATGGACAACCTGTCCAACTTCTTCGCAGTGGTCTTCCTGATGGCCGGGATGATCACCCTGTGCCTTTCCGCCAGCTATGTGCAGCGGGAGGGACTCATGGCCGGGGAGTATTATACCCTTCTCCTGATCAGCATGACCGGGATGCTGTTCATGGCCCAGGCCAACGACTTGATGACGGTCTATCTCGGGATCGAGATCATGTCCATCCCGGTGTACGTGCTCGTCGCCATGATGCAGAAGAGCCCGAAGAGCCCGGAGGCCGGTTTGAAGTACCTGTTGCTCGGCGGGTTTGCCTCTGCCATCCTCCTGTTCGGGATCGCGTTCCTGTATGGGGCCGTCGGCACCACGCAGCTTGCCGATATCCTCCGGCACGCCCCCAGGGCGATGAGGGCCTCTGACCCACTGTTCCTGGCCGGGGTGGGCTTTCTCCTGGTCGGCATGGGGTTCAAGGTTTCTCTCGTCCCCTTCCACATGTGGACGCCGGATGCATACGAAGGGGCCCCCACCTCTGTGACGGCCTTCATGTCCGTGGCGGTCAAGGCGGCAGGGTTCTCGATCCTGATCCGGGTCATCGTTCTCACCCTCCATCCGATGGCGGCCACCTGGTCCCAGATCTTCTGGTGGCTGGCGGTCGTGACGATGGTCCTCGGGAATGTGGTGGCCCTGGTCCAGGAAAACATCAAGCGCATGCTCGCTTACTCGAGCATCGCCCACGCGGGTTACGTCCTGGTCGCCCTCACGACGGGCTCGCAGCTCGGAGTCCAGGCGGCCCTGATCTATCTGTTCATTTACTCCCTGATGAACCTGGGCGCCTTCGGCGTGATCATCGCCATGAGCCGCGAGGGAGATCAGGGGGTCCATATCGAGGACTTCACGGGCATCGCCCGTGAGCATCCCATGTACGCCCTCGCCATGGCGGTCTTCATGTTCTCCCTGGCAGGGGTCCCGCCGACCGCCGGGTTCATCGGAAAATTCTATGCCTTCAGTGCCGCGATAAAGGCCGGCTACATCGGACTGGCGGTCATCGGCGTCCTGATGAGCGCGGTGTCGGCCTATTTCTACCTGCGTGTGCTCGTGGTCATGTACATGAAGGAGCCAGAAGCCGGGCCGGAGTATGGGGCCGGGCCCTGGGGGGCCACCGTCGGCGCGGGTGTGAGTGTTTCCCTCTGGGTTTGCGCCCTCTCCATCCTGGTGCTCGGCATTTGGCCGGGATGGCTGAACCACTTCGCCCATCAAGCATTACAAGGCCTGGGGTGCCTCTTGTAGGAATGCCCGATCTTCTGATTCTGGCCACCGCCCTGGTTCTCCTGATCCTTCTTCTCGCCTCCGAGAAGCAAGGCCGCACGCCCCGGGGCGTGTTCATCAAGGGATCCGTATCCGCCCTCTTTGTCCTCACAGCCCTGATACAGCCCCACCCGCTTCCAGCCTATTATCACGCGATCCTCCTGGGACTCGTGTTCGGCCTGGTCGGTGATGTCTGCCTCGCCCTGCCCGGGAACCGTGCCTTCCGGGTCGGCCTGTTCGCATTCCTGGGCGGCCACGTCCTATACGTCTGGGCCTTCGCAGGGCTCGCCCGACCGGAAGACTGGGCTTCACCGGTCCAGCTGATCCTCCTTGCCGCGAGCGGTGGAGCCTTCTGGTGGCTCCGGTCTCACGTGGGCAGGATGATGGTCCCTGTGGTCGTCTACCTGGTCGTCATCACCCTGATGCTGGCAGGGGCATGGGCCGTTTTTCGGGTTCCCGGGCTGGAGGCGACGGGCAGGTGGTTCATCTTGATCGGGGCTCTTTTCTTCTATCTGTCCGATCTCTTCGTCGCTCGTCAGCGCTTCGTTACAGAGCAGTACCTCAACCGGCTGATCGGGTTGCCCTTGTATTATATTGGGCAATTCCTGCTCGCATTTTCCGTGGGAATGGTCGGTTAGAGGGGTCAGGGGTCGGGGGTCAGGCCCAACCCCGAACCACCGTGGAAGGGCTCAAGGCGAGAG
>JAQYVQ010000210.1 GCA_030145435.1 Syntrophobacteria bacterium
CGACCTCGAGGGTCTCTTCCGGTCCGTTTGTGGCAAGGGTCAATCGGAGGGGCTGCATTCCTACCCCACATGGCAGGGCCGA
Organism: Syntrophobacteria bacterium; assembly: GCA_030145435.1. GTDB lineage: Bacteria > Desulfobacterota > DSWW01 > DSWW01 > DSWW01 > S015-6. Next base: position 83 of record JAQYVQ010000210.1, read on the forward strand.
GGCAAAACACCTCGGCCCGTTCTTTTATCAAAAGTGTTTGTGATGCAAGAGGTTATGCCTTCTGCCCTACCCTCTCCCAGACGCCAGCCTTGTAGCGCCCAATTAGTTTGTCACGATTTCCGCGCTTAATTTGGGTGACATGTCCACCATTTCTTTGTACAGTCCGTAACTTAAGAGTACCGCCTCGACGGCCTTTCGTCGAGCGGCTGCTTGTCCCCTTCGAGAGCAAACCTCTCGAAGCAGATTTCTCTCGGTTTCTCTCACCTCCTTTTATAGGGGCTCCAGTTTCCTTGGACACGGATTTGGGGTAAATATCTGTGACCAAGGAGGATGCAATGGGAAAGAAGAGCAAGGCAGACAAGGTGGACATTGAAGCGGGTGCCGGGGGAACGCAGGGAGGCCGGAGGCCGACCGGAGTTCCCCCGGCTGAGCCGAGTGTGACCGGGCCTCTGGCCCCCAAGGGGCGATGGAGTGCCGGGCGAAAACGGGAAGTTGTACTCCGGTTGCTGCACGGGGAATCCATGGACGCGGTGTCTCGGGAAGTCGGGGTGGAGATATACCGGCTCGAGGCGTGGCGTGAGGAAGCGCTGGCGGGCATGGATGCCGGCCTGAAGAGGCGACGGGGCGACCCGGTGCAGGCCGAGCTGGATACGGCCATGAAGCGCATCGGGGAGCTCACGATGGAAAACGAGCTGCTCTGGAGCCGGGTGCGGAGCAAATCCGGCCCTTTGGCCCGCAGGAGGTCGTCGAAATGAGCCAGACGATCTCCCCGGCCATGGGCAGACCCTATGGGGTCCAACGGGTATGCCGGATCTGGGAGCAGGCTCGTTCCACGTTGTATGCCCGGCAGCGGCGCACGAAGGAGCGCCTCACAGGCAGGAGGATGCCCAGAAAGCGAGGGCCCAAACCCGTCGTTTCGGACGAAGCCCTGCTGGATCTGGTTGTCTCGGATTTGGCCGTTTCCCCGTTTCAGGGGGAAGGTCACCGCAAGGTCTGGAGGCGAATCCGCTTCCGTCAGCAGATTCCGGTGGGACGCATGCGGGTGCTTCGAATCATGCGAGAGAACAATCTGCTCTCGCCCCACCGAGGCCGTGGTACGGAGCCTCGGGAGCATACCGGCACGATCACAACCACCGCCCCCGGTCTCATGTGGGGGACCGATGGAACGAAGATCTACACCCTTGAGGACGGTTGGATCTGGTCCTTCGTGGCCATCGAGCACTGGAGCGCGGAATGTGTCGGCTGGCACGTCACAAAGAAAGGCGATCGATTTGCCGCCCTGGAACCCATCAGTCAGGGGCTGTCGGAACAATATGGCTGCGTGTCTAAGGATGTGGCCCGGGGGTTGAAGCTGCGTATGGATCACGGCCCTCAATACACCTCCGAGCATTTCGTCAACCAGATTCGCTACTGGGGCATCACCACCAGCTTTGCCTTCGTCTCCGAGCCGGAAACCAACGGAGTCGCCGAACGGTTCATGCGGACACTCAAAGAGCAGGCCATTTACGGCCGGATCTTCCGTACGGTCCAGGACGTTCGAGAGGCTGTGCGAGACTTCGTTGAACTCTACAACGATCAATGGTTGCTCGAGAAAAACCGAGGCCGTAGCCCGCGTGAAATGCGTCAGGACTGGAACGCGGCCCTGCAAATGCAAGCCGCCGCGTAACGCTAAGTTGTGTCCAGGGATCCGGATCCGCTACAGGAACTGCTTGTGGGAACCCCTTTGTCGGGCTTCCTCGAAGCCAAGTCGTTCGAGCATGCTGATGACTTGTTTTGGCTTGAGGACAGGGGCTTTTGCCATGGTTAAGCGACCACTACATTCTGAACGCCGACGAATTCGCCTTCCAGGTCAGGTTCTCCATCTTCCAGGAGCATCTCAATGACTTCTTTGAGGTTTATGTTCAATTCATCAAGCGTCTTGCCCTGTGAGTGCGCCCCAGAAAAGCCAGGCACGAACCCCACGTACAACCCCGTATCAGGGCATTTTTCAATTACGGCTGTGAAAACTCGCATGTCATCTGCTCCTATATGCGTATCTGTCCTTGCGGGAAATTCCCTATCAGAAACAAGGCTATACGAGGTAGCGGCTGGATGTCAATCAATAAGGAAGAAGTAGCATTCGATCGGAACACCTATGGCTCTCAAACCATGGGGGACGAGCCTGTATCCGGGGCAGCGGATACCGATTCCGATCATCGTTCGACAGGTTGCCCACGGTGCACCCTTATCCAATAGTCACAGAATGCGGCCGAACAAAGCAGACTTATGCTCACACAATCAGAGAATGAACTCCTAAGAGGATTGAAGCTCTGAAGATGAATACTCTAGATACTAATTTTCGGATCCTGATGACTGCCGTGCTGCTGTTGGCAATGGCTGGGTGCGACAGTGGCGACGATGGCTCATCGAGCTTCGATACATCGTCTGTTCCACGGTACGCGGACCCCGGTCCATATCCCGTCGGCGTCACGAGCCTCGACCTCGGAGACCGCTTCATCGAAGTGTGGTAGCCCGGCGACCCCGGAAGTGAAGTTGGTGTTCCCGTCGCCACGTACACGACATTTGATGCTTTCTTTGAAATGCTCCCGCAGATATTCCAGCGGTTCCTTGAGATATTGTTGGAGTTGTTCCTTCCGCCGGAGTTGAAGTTGAGCTTTGAGATGGACGCCTATCGTGACATTCCTGTGAGCGCCGATAGCCCCTTCCCGGTGCTCACCTTCAGTCACGGAAGGGGAGGTTTCCGTCTTGCTTACTCAAGCTTGCTGGCCGGGATTGCCTCGCACGGTTTCGTTATAGCCTCAATCGACCACCTCGAGTGGGGCCTGCTCGCAACAACCATGGGTTTCGTGCCTGATCCGGAGCGAGATGCCGGTGAGCTGGTTCTGGCCACCCTCGATCTGCTCGAGGTCGAGAACTCAACCATTGGTGGCCGCTTTGAGGGATGGATCGATATTAGCATGGCAGCGACAGCCGGCCATTCGCTTGGCCGTCGAGCTGTATTCGCACATCCCGACAAGCCTGAAATCGTTGCGATGGTCGGGTATGCGACCGGCAGTACCGACGGTGTGTCGACGAGCAAGCCCACTCTGCTGCTTGTAGGAGAGGAAGATGAGGGTGCAGAGAGCCTGGAGGAGGCCTATGAAGGGCTGATACCCGTCAAGCGATTCGTTTCGATCGGCAAGACCGGACACAACAGCTTTACGGATCAATGTGCCACGATTCACGGCGGCAACAACTTCATCGAAACGCTCATCGAAATGGGACTTCCTCTTCCCGATGACATTGTTGACCAAGCGTTGAATGGATGCATGCCAGAGAACCTGTCGCCACCCGAGGTCTGGAGAATCGTCCAGCATTTCACGGTTGCTCATTTGCGTGCTGCCTTCGGCATCGACGACCCTCCGGTCGGCCTCGGATCAGGAATCACGCAGGCTTTCGAGGGAGTGGAGATTCTCTACCGAAGCGAGGATCAAGGATATAACTAGGCATGTCAAGGCGGTTGACATCCCATATGTAGGGGCGAACCAAGGCGTTCGAAAACTATCACCATATGCTCATGTTCTCGAGTCACTGAAGTCTCACGAAGATTGAATGTCTCAAGTTCAAAGATTCAGACAAGATTCGCAGGGCAGGATTTGCGTTATTCAAGTCACTACACATTA
>JAQYVQ010000253.1 GCA_030145435.1 Syntrophobacteria bacterium
CCGAGACCCGTCTCGAGCGTATACGGCATGGATACAAGCGGGGGATCAAGTCGAACGAACTCGAGCGGGAACAGAAAGTCATGGAGAAGATCGTGGACCGGCTCAACGACAATGCCCCGGTCCGGGAACTGGAACTGTCCCCCGATGATGACAAGGCCATCCGGGGCTATCAGTTTCTCACGCGGAAGCCCCTGCTGGTGATTCTCAATTCGGACGAGTCCGGATTCGGGAAGAATGAAGGGGTCGTTGCGGAGCTCGAGAAGAGTGACAAGGTCATGGAGTTTGCCGGTCATTTCGAAATGGAGCTCTCCCGCATGGAGGAGGACGAAGCCGGGCTCTTCATGGACGACATGGGAATCCGGGAATCGGCCCGTGACCGTTTGACCCAGTTTGCCTACGAAATTCTGGGCTACATCAGCTTCTTCACCGTGGGCCCGGACGAGGTTCGCGCATGGAACATAACGAGCGGGGAAACCGCGGTGGATGCCGCCGGGTCCATCCACTCCGACTTGGCCCGCGGCTTCATCCGTGCCGAGTGCTTCACCTACGACGATCTTGTTGAGTGCCGTTCCGAAAAGGGTGTGAAAGAGAAAGGCCGGTTTCGGCTGGAAGGGAAGAACTACATCGTCCGGGACGGGGACGTGCTGAACATTCGCTTCAACATTTGAGCCGACAAGAGCGAATTTTTCACCAAAGAGAAAACCCCGAAACCTTCTTTGTATGGTTTCGGGGTTTTCTCTTTGGTGGTGCCGAAGAGGAGATTCGAACTCCTACAGGCTAATGCCCACTGGACCCTGAACCCAGCGTGTCTACCAATTCCACCACTTCGGCATGCTCTCTGTCGCGCCCTTCCGACCGTGCTTCACCCCGGTGGGTGCCCGGCACCCGACAACGGGGTTCAGGCGCCGCTGTACGGTAAGGCCGGATCGGTTTGAATTGGAAGGACGATTTCAATATACTTTGCGCTGCTTATGTTGTCAATTATTAGCGACAATTCAAGTAAATTCTCGATGAAAGAGAGGCACTCCCATGATCCCCGAACCGATGTTGGACGAGTGGCTCCTGGCCGCTCTCCGGGAGGATCTGGGCTCGGGCGATGTGACGAGCGAGATTCTCGTTCCCCCCGGCCTCCACGGACAGGCGGTGATACAGGCCAAGGAGCCCCTGATCGTGGCCGGCCTGGAGATCGCCATTCGTGCCTTCAACCTGCTGTCCGGGGAGGTGAGGGTCCTTGCCCGGAGTGAGGACGGCCGGAAGGTGGAGGCAGGGGCCGTGCTGCTCGAACTGGAAGGCGCCGTGCGGGACCTTCTGGGCGGTGAAAGGGTGGCCCTGAACATCCTTCAGCACCTCTCCGGGGTGGCTACACTGACCCGCAGGTTCGTGGACGCCGTGGAAGGAACGGGTACGAAGATCCTCGACACGAGAAAGACCCTGCCGGGGATGAGGGCCCTCGAGAAGTATGCGGTTCGGGTCGGGGGGGGTGTCAACCACCGGTCCAGCCTCTCGGAAGGGATTCTCGTTAAGGAGAACCATCTCGCTGCCTGTGGCGGGGTTACGGAGGCCGTGAAGGCGCTCAAGCGGAAGGCACCGCACACCCTTCGTGTGGAGATCGAGGCCTCCACGCTGGAGGAGGTGGAAGAGGCCCTTGCGGCGGGGGTGGATGCGATCCTCCTGGACAACATGTCGATCGAAACCATCCTGGAAGCCGTGAAGCGGGTTCGTGGAACGGCACAGTTGGAGGTCTCCGGCGGCGTGAGGCTGGAGAACGTGCGCGAGATTGCGGAGACCGGGGTGGACGCGATCTCGGTAGGCATGCTTACCCACTCTGCACCCGGTGTAGACATTTCCATGTTGCTCAAAGATGACTAGAAGACCCTCACAGCGCGAGCGAATCCTCGCACTCCTGCGCGGAGCGGAGGAATTCGTTTCCAGCCAGACGATCTGCAAGGAACTCGAGATCACGAGGGCTGCCGTCTGGAAGCAGGTCCAAATGCTCCGCCGCCAGGGGTACTCGATTCAGGGGGTTTCCTCCCAGGGATACCGGCTCCGAGAGGTCCCGGACGCTCTCCACGTGCTGGAGGCGGACCCGGGAATTCGGACGGACCGGATCGGAAGGGCGATCCTGGTCAAGGACGTGACGGAATCCACGAACGATGATCTCTGGGAACTCGGGCGTCAGGGCGCAGAAGAGGGGACCGTTCTCATCGCGGAGATGCAGCGGGCAGGGAAGGGCAGGAGGGGAAGGCAATGGGTCAGTCCGGCAAACCGGAACCTCTACATGTCCGTTCTCCTGCGACCCCCTTTTCCTCCCGCCGATGCAGCCATGGTCACCTTGATGGCCGGCGTCGTCTTGTGCGAAACCCTGCAGGAGGTCTTTCCTCTTCAGCCGGAGATCAAATGGCCGAACGATCTCCTGCTGGAAGGAAGGAAGGCGGCCGGCATCCTCGCCGAGATGGACGCCGAACAGGAGAGCATACACTTTCTCATCCTTGGGATCGGGGTCAACCTCAACATGAGCCGGGACATGTTTCCCGAAGACCTCCGATACCCTGCCACCTCTGTCCAACTCGTCCTGGGAAGGCCCGTAGAGAGGCTGCCCTTTGTAAGGCGGCTCCTCGAGCACCTGGATCGAGGCTACGAGCGGCTTCTGCTCGACCGAGGAGCGTCGGTCTTGAAGGATTGGAACCGTTACTGTGCACACCCCGAGGAACGACTCGAGGTCAGCACCGCGAAGGGAACCCTCCAGGGCCGATTCCAAGGCCTGGACGAGGAGGGCTCTATGATCCTGGAGACTTCGCCCGGACGAATCGAGAAGATTCGTGCAGGGGACGTGGTCCGGGTCTTTCGTGAGAAAAAGGGTCAATAGGAGAAACCCGTGCAAGGGTTTCAGTGATCAGCTAGCCGGGGGAGAAAATGCTCTTCGTCATCGACATTGGGAACACCCATACCGTTCTGGGTGTGTTCGAAGGAGACAAGCTTCAACAGGACTGGAGGATCAGCACGGACAAGACGAAGACGGCGGATGAGTACGGGGTTCTCATACAGAACATCTGCTCCGCGTCCGGCTTCTCCTTCAAGGACTTCCACGCCGTGGCGATCTCGTGCGTAGTGCCGCCGCTGCTCCAGACCTTCGAAGAATTCTGCAAGAAGGCCCTTCGTCTGGAGCCGGTCCTCGTTGAGCCGGGGATCAAGACCGGCATGCCCATCCTGATGGACAACCCCCGGGAGGTGGGTGCCGATCGAATCGTCAACGCAGTGGCAGCCTACCAGGAAGTCCACCAGGCCTGCATCGTCGTGGATTTCGGCACGGCGACTACCTTTGACTGCATTTCTGCAGAAGGGGAATACATGGGAGGGGTCATCGTACCCGGAATCGGGATCTCCCTGGAGGCACTCTTTCAGGCAGCCTCCAAGCTGCCCCGTGTCGAGATTGCGAGACCCAAGACGGTGATCGGCAAGAACACGATTCACAGCATGCAGTCCGGCATCCTCTTCGGTTACGTTAGCTTGGTGGACGGCATGGTGGAGAAAATTCGAAGCGAGATGGGAGAGGAAGCATACGTCATAGCAACCGGCGGCATTGCGGAGCGCCTCGCACCGGAATCGAGCACCATCCAGAAGGTCGACCGGCACCTCACTCTGCAGGGCCTTCAGATCCTCTACGAGATGAACAGGAAAGAGGACTCCTGAATGCCCCACGAAATCTCCAACATGGCGGTGTCGACCGAAGTCAACTCCAAGATCATCCAGTTGTTCAATGTGACCAAGACATACAGCGGCGGTGTTGCTGCCCTGGAGGATGTGTCCGTCCAGGTCGAAAGAGGGGAGTTCCTCTTCATCTCCGGTTCGTCCGGAGCCGGCAAGACCACCCTGCTCAAGATCATCCTGGGCGTTGAACGGGTCACGCAGGGGCAACTCGTGGTCAACGGAAGGAACGTCACCCGGATTCCCCGCCGAGAACTCACCCAGCTGCGCAAGGAAACGGGATTCGTGTTTCAGGATTTCAAGCTTCTCGAGAACCGAAGCGCCCTGGAGAATGTTGCCCTGGCTCTTCAGATACGCGGGTTGCCGCCCGGAGAAGTGCGACAGAGGGCCTACCACGCACTCAGGGCCGTTGGGCTGGCCGACAAAAGGGACCAGAATCCCCTCTGTTTGTCCGGCGGGGAGCAACAGCGTGTGGCGATCGCCAGGGCCCTCGTCAACAACCCGCTCATTCTTCTCGCCGACGAGCCCACCGGAAACCTGGACGCGGGCCTGAGCCGGGAGATCATGGACCAGTTCCTCGAGATTCACGAGCGGGGCACGACCCTCCTGGTTGCAACGCACAACGAGTCGCTGCCGGCCTACTGCGGGAAGAGCCGCATCGTGCTGGACCAGGGGCGCCTCGCAAAGGATGGATAGGCGAGAGACCTATGTGGGCCTACAAGCTACTGTACCACCTCAAGACGACCGTGCAGAACATCAGGGAACACCGGGCCACGGTGCTCATGAGCCTGGCTGCCGTGGGATTTACCCTGCTCCTGCTCGCCTCCTACCTCCTGTTGTTGACCAACCTGCAGGCGATCGGGGAACGGCTGGGGAAAGAGCTTCAGATCATGCTGTACCTGGAGACAGGGCTTTCCGGGAAGGAGCGTGCGCGCGTCCAGGACGCCGTGACGGCCAGGGAAGAGGTGGAAGGGGTCGAGTACTGTTCGCCGCAAGAAGCGTTGCGGTCCCTGGGAGAGGCGATGGGAGAGGCAGCACACGTCCTGAAAGGACTGGAGGAGAACCCGCTGCCGCCCTCCCTCGAGGTGCGTTTGAAAAAGCCCTACCGGAACCTGGAGGCGATCGAGGAGGTTGCCCGGGTGCTCTCCGAACTCAAAGGCGTGGCGGACGTGGAGTACGGCGGGGGCTGGATGAAGCGGTTCTTCGCCTTCGTTCGCGTTCTCCGATGGCTGGCCCTCTCACTCGGGCTGCTCCTCCTGTTCGCATCGGTGATCGTGATCTCGAGTACCCTGACCCTGGGGTTCTATTCCCGGAAAGAGGAAATCGAGATCCTGAGGCTCGTGGGGGCCACGGAATGGTACATTCGCTTCCCCTTCTTCCTGGAGTCGCTGCTCCAGGGGATAGGTGGGGCCGTTCTGGCCCTTGGCCTCCTCTGGATTCTCTTCCAGGGCTTTCGGGTCAACATGGGGACATCCTGGAGCCTGTTTGCCGGTTGGATCCAGCCCCATTTCCTTTCCACCCCGATGACGATTACCCTGATATTCCTCGGGGCCATGGTCGGTGTGATCAGCAGTTTGTTAACCTTTTCCCGGTTTTCTGAGGAACGATGAGACTCCGCTTCCCCCGGTTCTTGTTCCTCTGCCTGGTCGGCTGCGTCCTCACAGCCGGCCTGTCTCCCGCCCCTTCCCTGGCATCGAACCCGGAGAAGGGCCTCCGGGAGACCCGAAAGAAAATTCAGGCCGAAAAGAAGGATCTCCAGGGTCTCGAGGTGAAGGGCAAGAACCTTCTCGAGTCGCTGGAGTCCCTGGACAAGGAAATCGTGGTTGCGGAACGGAGGAGCCGGGTTTCAGAAACCCGAATGGGCGGCCTCGAGAAGGAGAAGAAGGAAACGAGGGACGAGTTGAAGGCCCTGGAGGACGCGATCGAGCGGCAGAGGAACGAGCAGGACCGTCGTCTGGTGGCCTACTACAGGCTAGGCAAGACGGGCATGCTTCCGGTGCTCTTTTCCGAAGCCTCCCCCCCCGATAAATTCCGGAACCTCGATTCCCTGAAGCGTCTCCTGGTGGCCGATTGGCAGAGGCTCGAGGCCTTCCATGATCTGCAGCAGGAAAAACAGGGGGTCGAGGCCGCCCTGGAGGAACAATTGAAGGCTGAAGCGGCCCTGCTGGAGACCATTCGGGAACGTAAGAATGCCCTGAAGACAAGCAAGCAGAAGAAGAACGCCCTTCTGTTCCGCATCGACCAGGACAAGGATCTGCACGGGCGCCTGCTGGAGGAACTCCGGGAGGCGGAAGAGGAATTGCTGGAGAGGATCCGGCGGACGCCGCCCGCCCCGGTGATCGTCGAGAAGGGGCCCCTGCGCGCTCAGAAGGGAAGGCTCGTCTGGCCTGTCAAGGGCAAGGTCCACCGGAAGTTCGGCATCAGCCGGTCCGTCCGATCGAAAGGGATCGACATCAAGGCAAAGCCGGGCGCCCCGGTGCGGGCCGTCTGGGGCGGGAGTGTCGCCTTTGCCGACTGGTTTCGGGGATACGGCAAGCTCCTGATCATTCATCACGGGGAGAAGGACTACACCATAGCCGCTCACCTGAACGAGCTGACCAAGGAAAAGGGAGAAAGGGTGGAGGCGGGTGAAGTCCTGGGCCATGCGGGTGCGACCGGGTCGGTGGACGGGTGCCTGGTCCATTTCGAGGTCTGGCACGTGGGCAAGCCCGAGGACCCGCTGAAGTGGCTCCAAAAGGGGGGCGGGCAGAACTGATCTGGCCGCCGAGAACCCCAGATTGAATGTTGTTGGGGATTTGTAATACACTATGAGGATTAAGAGATTCGGCAGAGAGGTCGATCTATATCCCAGAGGGAGGATGTGACGTTGAAGAACGTGTGGTCGAGAGCACAATGGTTGATCCTGTTCCTTATTCTCTTCTTGATCGGGACGCTCGGGGTTGTGAAGGACAACGTCGAGGTCAGGGCGGTCCCGGACCAGAGCTACCAGCGACTCCAGGTCTTCGCCGACGTGCTCGAGAAGGTCGAGCAGAACTACGTCGATGAAGTGGACATGGAACTGCTCATCTACGGGGCCATCGACGGGATGCTGAAGACCCTGGATGCCCACTCCAGTTTCCTCAAGCCGGACCTCTACAAGGAATTGCAGGTGGAGACCAAGGGGAGCTTCGGCGGTCTGGGGATCGAGATCACGATCCGGGACGGAATACTCACGATTGTCTCCCCCATCGAAGACACACCTGCCTTCCATGCAGGCCTCGAGGCAGGGGACCGCATCATCAAGATCAACGAGGATCCAACGAAGGACCTGTCCCTTTTCGAGGCCGTGAAGAAGATGCGGGGCAAGAAGGGAACCAAGATCAACCTGACGATCTTCCGGGAGGGTGTCGAGGAACCCTTCGAGGTCGTGATCGTACGGGCCGTGATCAAGATCATGAGCGTGAAGGCGAAGATCCTTGATGAAGAATTCGGTTACGTTCGGATCACCCAGTTTCAAGAGAACACGGGAAGGGAGTTGAAGAAGCAGCTTCTACAGATCGAGTCGGAAGTCGAAGGCGGCCTGAAGGGGCTCATCCTCGACCTCCGGAACAACCCCGGTGGTCTGCTCGATCAGGCGGTCCTCGTGGGCGACGAATTTCTGGAATCCGGCAAGATCGTGTACACGGACGGCCGGATGAAGTCGCAGAAAATGGAGTTCTACGCGCACCCGCAGAAAGACAAGCATCCCTATCCGATCATCTGCCTCGTCAACGGTGGAAGCGCCAGCGCGTCCGAGATCGTTGCCGGTGCACTGCAGGATCATCGTCGCGCGGTAATCCTGGGATCGCAAACGTTCGGGAAGGGCTCTGTGCAGACCATCATCCCCATGCAGGACGGGTCCGGCCTGAAGCTGACGACCGCGCAGTACTACACGCCCAATGGCCGGGTGATCCAGGCAAAGGGGATCGAGCCTGACATCGAGGTTTCAAACAAGATCGAGGACAAGGGCAGACCGATTCGATTCCTAAGGGAAAAAGACCTCGAGCGACACCTGGAGAACAACGAGGGCGAGAAGGACAAGGAAGAAGCAGCGCCCGAAGAGGGTGCGGCAGAGCCGGAGGCCGCCAACAAGGACAGTCAGCTTACCCGCGCACTGGAAATACTCAAGAGCTGGGAAATCTTTGAGCAGATGCAGCAAGAGGCTCGAGCCGTAGCGATGGACGATGCGTCAACGGCGCCGTAGCCCCTTCCTGTCCCGGAATGGATCAACCCCGATGCTCACGGAACAGGTCTATTCTGTAACTCAGCTCACCCACGCCATCAAGGACCTTCTCGAGGAGAGTTTCAGCTCTCTGTGGGTGGAGGGAGAAGTCTCGAACTTTCGGGCTCCCTCCTCCGGACACTTCTACTTCACCCTGAAAGACGCAACCACGCAAATTCGGGCCGTCATGTTTCGTTCCCGGAACGCGACGCTGCCCTTCATCCCGGAAGACGGTCTTCAGGTGATCTGCCGGGCCAACCTCTCCGTTTATCCGCCCCGCGGCGATTACCAGATCATCGTCGAGTCCATGGAACCGAAGGGCCAGGGCGCCCTCCAGCTTGCCTTCGAGGCCTTGAAGAGGAAGCTGGCCGAAGAAGGGCTGTTCGATCCGGAGAGGAAGAGGCCCTTACCGTTCCTCCCGCGTGTCGTCGGGGTCGTAACGTCTCCGACCGGGGCAGCGGTTCGTGACATCTTGAAGGTGATCTGGCGGCGCTTCCCGAACCTGGAGATCCGTTTCTGTCCGGTTCGGGTTCAGGGCGATCAAGCCAAGCACGAGATCGTCGAGGCGATTCAAACGCTCAACCTCGACGGCGCGTCGGATGTGCTCATCGTGGGCCGTGGGGGCGGGTCGCTGGAAGATCTCTGGGCCTTCAACGAAGAGAATGTGGCCAGGGCAATCGCCAACTCGAGGATACCGGTCGTGTCTGCGGTGGGCCACGAGATCGATTTCACGATTGCCGATTTCGTGGCGGATGTGCGTGCCCCTACGCCTTCCGCGGCGGCGGAGATGATCGTTCCGGAGAAGAAGGCCCTGGCGGAAGGGCTTTCGAGCCTGGAGGACCGTCTGCGGAGGGCCTCTGAAAGAAGCCTGGAGAACAGGAGGGAGGGCCTGACGTCGCTCGCTAGAAGGTTGATCCACCCTGGAAGGAGGGTGCAAGACGGCTACATTCGACTGGACGAGTTGTCTGAAAGGCTCCGGGCGGTCGTAGGGCGTGGCCTCCACGAGCGGGAGATTCATCTGAGCAGCATGCGCACGAAGCTCTTCGCGGTGGGGCCCTCGAGCAGGATTCAGGCCTATGCGGTTCGGACCGAATCCGCAAGCAGGGATCTCGTCCGGCTGGTGAAACACGGCCTGGAGTTGAAGAGGCAGCGGAGCAGGGAAGCGGCAGCCTGCCTGGGGTCCTTGAGCCCCCTGGGCGTGATTTCCCGGGGCTACAGCATTACACATCGGCTTCCGTCCAGGCAGATCCTCCGGCG
>JAQYVQ010000396.1 GCA_030145435.1 Syntrophobacteria bacterium
AGGGCCTCCAGGACGGACAGGTTCTTCGCGACCGGGGTTGCACCCGCGATGTCCCCGTACCCGAGGGTGGTCAGGGTCGTGAAGCTGAAATAGATGGCCTGCCCCAAGCCGGCCCCGTGAAACGCCCGGGGATCTCCCTGAGGGATAACCTCACCGCCCGCGAGAAACATGCCGGGATTGAGAAACTCCAGCAAGGAATAGAGGAACGCGAAGATCACCCCGATCAGGAGATAGGAACACAGGGCAGCGCAGATCTTGTCGAAGGTCACCCGTTCCGCCTTGAGTACATGGGTCAGGATCGTGCCTCCAATGTACGTGAAGAACAGGATCGAAAGGATGCTTCTCGGAAGAGCATAGGAGGTGGATGCGTCGAAATGGTCCAACCAGACCAGCGCCACGGCGGGCACTAAGATTGCCAAGGCGACCAGAAGTGAGGACTTCTTCCCGCTCGCCGAGTAAGCGCCCAGAACCAGCACACCCGTGGACAGACCATCATAGAGCGTGAAGCCTTTGTCGTGGTCGCTGATGAATGGCCCCATGAAGATGAGGAGCATCAGAAAGAGCAACAAGTAGAGGAATCTTCTCTCTCTAGCGAGTAACCACTTCGGCACCGTCGATCCCACAGACATTCCTTTCTCCTAGCAGAAGCATCTTCAGCCACTGGATTCCCGCTGGAGCCTGTCCCCGCGAAGGCGGGGGCGGGAATGACATGTAGTAAAGCACTGTTAGCGAAACGGGCGAAAAATCGCAAGTCCTTTCTCAATCGCAAAGCTGTTTGACCGCGGATGCCCGGGTTTCTATACTCCTCTGGTAGCAGAACCGAGCAGGAAAGGAGGGCAGATCCATGGGATTCGAGAGGGTGATACTCGGGCGGACAGGCCTTTCGGTCAGCCCCATCGGGATCGCCTCGAGCTACGGCACGAACGAGGCCATGGTCGAGGAGGCCGTGGATCGCGGGGTGAACTACCTGTATTGGGGAGCCCTGAGAACGAAGAAGATGGGCCGGGGCATCCGGAGCGTGGTGCGCAGGAAACGGGACGACCTCGTCATCGTTGCGCACACGACGACTCGAAGTCCGAGGACATTGTCGAAGGTCGTGCAGAAGAGCCTGGGGCAACTCGGTGTTGATCACATTGACGTGCTCCTGCTCGGGTGGCACAACAAGAGACCCGATGCCCGGCTGATCGACCAGGTCGCCAAGCTCAAGGACGATGGACTCATTCGGTTCTCCGCCTTGTCCGGCCACGATCGCCACCTGTTCCCCGAGCTCGAAAAGGACAAGCTCATCGACATCTTCCACGTCCGATACAATGCCGCCCACCGCGGGGCGGAAGGGGAGATTCTCGATCACCTGCCCGAACAGGACGGCCCTGGTGTGGTCTCATTCACCAACACCCGCTGGGGATCCCTGTTGAAACCCGCCAACATGCCGCCTGGCGAGTCCCCGCCGTCGGCCGCCGACTGCTACCGGTTCGTACTGGCCCATCCGAAGGTACAAGTCGCCGTGTGCGGGCCGAACAGCATGGAGCAGCTCAAGGAAGACTTGGAGGCGCTGGAGCTGGGACCGATGAGCGAGGAAGAACTCGATCGCATGCGGCGGATCGGGGATCACGTCTACAAGAACGTGAACCCCATGAAGGCGCAGCTCACGGGAATGATGACGATTCGCTTGCGGACCTAGGGCTGAGTACAGACACCCTCACCCTAACCCACTCCCTCAAGGTCGAGGGGACGCAGGGGTGCCGGACGCTAGAGCCCAACGAGTGGAAGAATGAAACCCGCTGAAGGCAATCAGCGAATCGGGATACCGGCCTACTTCACGTCCCACGCGTGGGTGGAGGCCGGCTTCGACTACGCAGACCTGTTCGAGACGAAACAGGGCCGGCTGATGTTCAAGGCCCTGGAGCCCATGTTACACCTCTTCGGATTTCTGGGCCCTGCGGTTCGCCTCCACAACGAGTATCTCTTCGTTCGTCACTACGCCCACGAGGCGAGGCTTCGGCAGATCCGGCCGAGCTGCATCGTCGAGATCGGGGCCGGGCTTTCGCCCCGGGGGATTGCCTTTGCCTCTGCGGATCCGGA
>JAQYVQ010000409.1 GCA_030145435.1 Syntrophobacteria bacterium
GTGGGGACGCCGGGAACAGAGGGCATGGCACTCTCGATACCGATGTAATAGGAACGGGCCGTACCTGCACGGATGCGAATCCCCTGGCCCCGCCGGGCCAGGCCGTAGTAAGCAGCCCCCCGAGCCACCGCCAGGTCGAGATCCGCGGCAGGGAGCTCGCGGATGGCCTGTCCGTCCCTTGTCTCACCTTCCCATCTGCGGAGCGCTTCGAGCACCCGATTCCGAATCAGGGGAGACTTCATCACCCCTCCGTTGAAGAGAACGGCGGTAGGAGAGCTTCCGGGTTCGTCTGTCTCGGATCGGCGAGCCTGGCGCTTCAAAAACCTGGCAAGGTGCCGGGTAATTGCAGGGTCCGACTCGTAGGGGAGCCCCATTTCCCGCATCCCGGCCCTGGCCCCTTCTTTGGGCAGCTCGGAGGATTCGCACAGGGGAAGGAAGCCGTCGAGCAAAACCGATTCGGCCTCCTTGCGGGCGAGCTCGGTACGGAGGGTGCCGCCGATCAGGGAGGATCCCCGCCCGAGAATCACGACCGGCTCCGACTCCAGGGCGCTGTCCTCGAGGAGACGCTCTTTGGCCGCCTGACAGCTGTGCCAGAGCCCCCTGAATTGCCAGGCATCCAGCTTCCTGGATTTCTCCGGCAGTTTCGCCCGGACCACGTGGGCGAGGGTCAGGTCCATGTTGTCGCCGCCCAGGAGGATGTGATCGCCCACGGCGACCCTTTTCAGGGCAAGATTCCCCTCCTCTTCGGTCACGACGATCAGGCTGAAATCCGTCGTGCCCCCGCCCACATCACAGACCAGGATCGAGTCCCCTTTCTCGACCGCCTCACGCCACTGGTCTTTCTGGGATTCGAGCCAGGCATAGAAGGCGGCCTGAGGCTCCTCCAGCAGGGTTAAATGCTCCAGGCCTGCAGACCGGGCGGCCTGAACCGTCAGTTCCCGGGCAACCGCGTCGAAGGAAGCGGGCACGGTGAGATACAAATCCTGGACTTCCAGACGTGCTTCCGGGTCGCCGGCACCCATCTCGTGGTTCCAGGCATCCCGCAGGTGCTCGAGAAGCCGGGCCGACGCATCCACCGGCGAGATGCGCCTCGCCTCTTCGGGGCTGTCCCATGGGAGGATCGGCCGGGTTCGGTCCACGCCGTCGTGACAGAGCCATGATTTCGCAGAGGAGACGAGCCGATGGGGGATTTCCGTTCCCCTCTTCCGCGCAAACTCTCCGACGCAGCCATCCGGTTCCTCACGACTCCACGGGAGGAGAAGCCCACCTTCGGGAACATCGTGGGGGCCGGGGAGGAAGAGGCACGAAGGGAGAAGGGCCTGTTCTTCGACTTCACCCGGACTCACGACCTGGGGGATCTCGAAGATTCGGATGTCGGCCTCCCCGGTCAGCGAAGTCTCCGCCCCCGCGTAGGCCAGAACACAGTTCGTGGTTCCGAGATCGATGCCGATGATGTATTTCGGATTTCCCAAGGCTCAAATTCCTCCTACTCGCCTATCTCGACCTCGGCAGGGGCCAGGATCCAGTCGATCTCCCTGTCCGGCGACTTCAGGGGAAGGTCCATGCGCACGACGCGCCACCCACGATGACGGAGCACCCCCTTGAACGGCGGGTCTCCCTGCACATTACCGGTCAGGCGGACCGCCTGGGGGTCGAAACCGGGCTTTATCGTCACTTCCGTTCCCTCCTCCTCGCCATAGACGGCCTCCAGACCCACATTCTGCGCAAGGGCCTCCTTGCACCCTTGGTGAATGCTGCGAACCGCGGCGCCGATCTGGCCGTCCTCGTACACACCGAGATCTTCCTCGAGAAAATCGACCAACCGCCCCTGGCGTTGCAGGATGGAAAGGATCTGAATCGCCGGTGCCGGGGAGGGCTTTGAGGCAGCCTTTCTTGCGGCCTGCAACGCCTTCTCCAGCCTCTTCACCTCCCTCTTGAGGGGATCGTCAGAAGGGCCGGCGCCTTTCTCCGCAGCACCGGACTCCTCTCCGATGAGCCGGCGTCCGGCAAGCAGAAGACAGAGCCAGAGGGCAAGGGTCATCAGCCCTCCGAGACCGAACACGACCGGCGTAAGCAGGGCCCGGTTCTTGTCCATAAATTCACCGACACCCGCAAAGGCCACCCCTACCTGATCGGGCACACCCTCGATGCCGCCTCCCGTGACGAGAGCCATCCCGTCGTGGAGGCCGAGGAATGCCTGCCTCGCCATCCAATACAGGCACCCCAGCATCAAGCCATTGAACAACAGACAGAGGATCAAGCTCTGCACCGTAAACGCCTTCTTCCGTCCCATGACCACCTCCTTGTGAACTAGCGAGAAATCCTTTATTCTCCATTTTCTCGTGCCATCCATCAAGGGGTCCGCCCCACCGGGCGAGAAAAACAAAATAGGGGACGTTCTTGAGAACGTCTGCTTTTTTTGTGGGGCTTGCTTCTTGACCGCCCGTGACCTCTCTTTCTATACTGGGATTCTCAGCAATAGATTTTCTCGAGGTTTCCATGTCGGATCAATTCAGGGACCCGATCTCAACACACCACGCATCCTTCTCCGAGCAGAGGATCCGCGTGAACGAGGAGGTGAGCCTCCGGGTCGTTTCCTGGCAACCGAAAAACGACGACTCGGGTTCCCCGATCGTGTTCGTGTCCGGATGGGTGTCTATCGTGGCCGGATGGGCAGAGTTTCTATACGCCCTTACCCGGAAGCACCCTGTCTATTACATCGAGACGCGGGAGAAGAAGTCGGCGGAAATCCGGAAGAACCGCCTGCGGGCGGATGACTTCCGCATGGAGCGGTTCGCCGAGGACGTGATCACCGCCTGTTCCAGGCTGCCGGTCGACATGGAAGAGGCGATCGTCTCCGGCAGTTCGCTGGGGGCCACGGTCCTGCTGGAGGCACTGAA
>JAQYVQ010000486.1 GCA_030145435.1 Syntrophobacteria bacterium
ATCTCGACGAGCCTCCGCGAGTCCCTCGCGTGGAGCCCGATGCTCGGCTCATCCAGGATGTAGAGCGTGTTGACCAGGGAGGATCCCAGGGCCGTCGTGAGATGGGCGCGCTCCACCTCCCCTCCGGAAAGGGTTCTCGACTGGCGGTCCAGGGTCAGATAGCCGAGGCCGATTTGCTCGAGACAGGAGAGACGGGATCGAATCTCGCGGAGAAGCGGCTCGGCGACCTCCCGCTGGAACCGGGAAAGCCCGAGGCCGTCGAAGAAGCCGGATGCGTCCCGGATGCTCATCGCATAGACCTCTGCGATGTCCTTTTCTGCAATGCGGTACTGGAGCACTTCCTGCCGAAAACGGCTGCCTCCGCAAGCCTTGCACTTGTCGTAGCTCCTGTAGCGGGACAGGAGGACCCGGATGTGCATCTTGTAGGTCCTCGTCTCCAGCCATTCGAAGAATCCCCTGACACCATAGAAGCCTGGACATCCTTCGACGATCTTCCTGCGCTGCGCCGGCTTGAGGTCTTCGAACGGCACCTCCACCGGGATGCCTTCCCGCGAGCAGAAGGCGAGGGCCTCGTGGTAGGCCTCTTGATAGGCGTCTGTGTTCCACGGCTTGACGGCCCCCTGCCGAAGGGAGAGCCGCTTGTCCGGGATGACCAGGTCCATGTCGACGCCGATGGTCCTGCCGAACCCGTGGCAGGCATCACAGGCCCCGAGGGGCGTGTTGAAGGAGAAGAGGCTGGGCATGGGGTCCCGGTACGAGATGTCGCACCAGGGACAGTGAACCTCCGAGCTGCATGGAAGCCGCTCTTCCTCGGAGGTGCCGGGGTCGATGATTACTGTGATCTTGCCTTTTCCCATCCGAAAGGCCGCCTCCAGGGAATCCACGATTCGCCGGACCTGTCCCTTCTCCAGGACGAGCCGGTCCGCAACCAGGTCGAGCGCTCCGGGAAGGAGCTCTCCGAGGAGGTCCTCGGAGACCTCTTGAGTTTGGCCTTCGTGGTAGAGGCGGAAGTAGCCGGAACGCCTCATTCCGGTTTCGATCTCGGCGGCGGGGAGGGAGCCGTCGTGCGGGACCGGAAAGGTGATCAAGGCGCGGGAGCCGGGATGGGTGTCCACCAGCTCTTCGGCGATCTTCTGGGGGGAGTCTTTCCGGACCTCACGACCACACTCGCCGCAGTACAGTGTGGCGACTTTTGCGAACAGGAGCTTCACATACTCGGCCAGCTCGGTTAGGGTCGCCACTGTGGAGCGAGCCGTCTTGATCGGGTTGACCTGGCGAATGGCGATGGCGGGCGGGATGCCTTCGACCCTTTCGATCTGGGGCCGGTCCAGCCGCTCCAGAAACTGGCGGGCATAGGCGGAGAAGCTCTCCACGTAGCGGCGCTGCCCCTCGGCGTAGAGGGTGTCGAAGGCGAGGCTGGACTTGCCCGACCCGCTGATCCCGGTCACCACGGTCAGCTGGTAGAGGGGGATCTCGATGTCCAGGTCTTTCAGGTTGTTCTGGCGAGCGCCCCATAGACGTATGACAGGCTTGTCCACGTTGTCGGTCCTCGTAGGTTCGGGAGGGCGTCGCGTAGAAATCCGTAAAACGCCTTCCGCAGAAA
>JAQYVQ010000427.1 GCA_030145435.1 Syntrophobacteria bacterium
AACCGTGTGGATCGAGTCATGAGAGGCTCTGACTACCTGATTTCCACGATCGGTTGCTTTGCCGGGTACTTCTCGAAGGTCCGCATGTGCTCGGCCCGTACCTTCATCGCAGCCATCTGTGGGGATTCCGTGCAAGGCGCCGTGGCCGGCTGGATGACCCAGCTCAGCACAATGGCGCTCATGAGAAAGAAGACTCCGGCAATGCGTTTCTTCATGGCTCGCTCCTTCCTTATGATATGGTTTCCGAATCAGTTAACCGCCTTCGGCAGGAGACAATCTAGGAAAGTACGGGGCGGTTTGTCAATCAGCCGTCAGAAGGCGTGGCAGGAGCCTCCCGACACAGACGGCGGCTCAGCAGGTTCACGGCAACGCCGATGGCATCTCCGGACAAGTGGTGGGGTGTACTACGATCGACCAGGATGGTCAGACTTGCGGGAAACTCCGTGTCGCCCAGCCAGAGGATATAGTCGACCGGAAACTTCGGAAAGATGTGAAAGCGGGCTGCTACATCGCCCCCCTTGATGCGATCGCCTCCGAGGCGTCTTGCGGCATTCAAGAAGCCCTCACCGTCGTGCCCGAAGGTCTCCTCAATTTCGTGAATCACCATGTCAAGGCCGTTTCGAAAGAGATCGAACCCCTTGAACAGGTCCCGGGGAAGGACCATGTCATAGCTTACGGGCTGATTCTGTGCGCTCACCAGGTAGACGAGGACCAAGAAGGGAAGCTGCCGGTCCCACTCACCCCACGTCTCCGCGTTCTCCTGATGTGATTTGATGACCCTCTCGTGTTTCGTGTCGATACGCCAGTTCTCACTCAAGCTGGCGATTTGAATTGAGCCGCCTTCGGTAAGGGTCCCGCCACTGCAGGCGCACACCGTTTCGTTTTCCAGATTTCTCAATTTCTCCCAGAACAGATGGGCGGTCTTCGGCCAGACAGCGCCGTGTAAGTTCTGGAATTCACCTGCGATCGGGTCTTCTGCGTCCCCGGGCCTGAAGAACCCGCAAGGGTAGCAGAGATTGATTTTCGTATCTGTGGTCATCGTATGGGATCCTTCGCCCCGGCTTTCTCGAGCAGGTCGACAATGTCCGAGGTTCGCCGGTTCTTCGCCAGGCTCAAAGCCGTCCATCCATGTGCTATCGTGGCGTTGATATTAGCGCCACGGTCGATCATTTCCTTCATGTTTTCGGGATCGCCCTCCCTGGGGCACCCTATTCAATCAATTCGTTTAGCTGCAGATCATTAATCAGTTTGTCTTCCGGGACGCCTGTGTTTTCATTCCACCCGAAATTCTTCCAAGTGAGGCGGACCATTTCCTCGATGTCCAGGGTGATTCCTTTCAGGGCCCCCCCTGTCAAAGGCGGGTCCCCTTTCACACGGCCTGTGGGGATAGAGTCTCTTGGGTCTACACCGTGCTTTATGTTGAAGAGTTGTCTCACCGTTTGGATTCTTGTTCCGATCTTCATGTATTCATCGGCAGACAGATCCCAGCCGGTGGCCATGTTCAGCATCTTGAAGAGATTCCAGTGATCCACCCCCAGGATCATCGCAAAGAAACAGCCGCCCGCGCTGTCGGTGAGCATCTTGTATGCGGTCCCGGCGATGCTCTTTAGCGCTTCCCTGTCCGAAGGAATGTACTCTTCCGCTTTCGGGTATTTTGTCACCTCCGGGGCCCAGGACACTTCCTTCCACAAGTGCATGGAATTGTAATAGATGGCGCCGCCGATGGTGTGTCTTCCCGGCGTCGGGTCGCTGAAATGAATCCCCAGCAGCGGATCCAATTTCGGGTTGTGCATGCCGGGTTCCTGGCCGCCGACGTGAACCGCGAATTGTTCGGTGTTCTTTCCAATCCTTTGGGATGCCACCTTCACACCGTCAGCCAGGACATCACCAATGCCCTCCCTGGTTATCATCTTCTCCAGCAAGGCGATGATGGCGTCCGCGTCTCCCCATTTCAGCCGAATCCCCCCCGTATCGGCTTCCGTAAGAATGCCGTTTTCAAAACACTCGATCGCAAAGGCCACGGTGTTGCCGGCCGAAATCGTATCCATTCCCGCCCGGTTGAGCATTTCGTTGATGTAGAAGATGGCGTCCAGGTCATCGTTGAGCGACAGACAACCGAAAGAGCTGCAGGTTTCATATTCCGGTTTGTGGGTGTGGGCGTACTTGCCGCCTTTGATATCGCTGATGTCGCATATGCCGCCACATCCGATGACACAGGAACTGCAATGGTACTTCCGCGTTTCCCGGGCCAGAACATTGTCGGGATTCAGCTTCTTGTATTGCTTCTTCTTGAAATCAACAACCGACCCTTGCCAGTTCTTGACCGGGCAATCCCCGTTGGTCATGCCCATCGTATTGACCACGCAGGTGCCATATTTCTTGTTGATCATAGCAGCAAGCATGCCGTCCATGGCGGAAACCTTCTTCTGTTTCGACATCAGCAATCCCAGGTAGGGAAACAAGAACCCTTTGAAGAATTTCGGCAGGTTCGCATTCTTTACCTTTGTAGCCACCTCCTTGCTGTACGCCTTCATTCCATCGCCGTCGGCGATTTCCGTCTTCCCGGATCCTTGCAGAACGACCGCCTTCAAACGTTTGGAACCCATGACGGCCCCGACGCCGGATCGCGCGGATATCCTGCCGGCATCATTGACGATCCCGGAGATGAGGGACTTGTTTTCGCCTGCCTGGCCGATGACGGCCACTTTGGGCGTCTTCTTGGTCTTGCATTCTTGCTGCAGGATTTCTTCCGCTTCCACCGCGTCCTTTCCCCAGACATGGGCGGCGTCTCTCAATTCGGCGCCTGCACTGTCCATATAGAGATACACGGGCTTGGGCGATATGCCCGTGAAAAAGATGGCATCCACCCCGCACTGTTTGATTGCCGGTGCCAGCGTGCCGCCACAATTGGCATCCCCCCATCCACCGGTAAGCGGTGACTTGCAGACAGCCATCCACCGTCCCGTCACCAGGCTTCCGGTATTCGTGAGCACGCCGCTCACAATGCCTAGAATATTTTCAGGGCCCATTGGATCCGCACCCGCCGGTATATGCTTATACAAATAATGAGCCCCCAATCCGACACCGGAGAGGTAGTTTTCATAGACTTCATCAGGGATATCCTCTTGCCGGATGTCGCCTGTCGTAAGATCTACCCTCAATACTTTACCCATGGTTCCTTTCATACCACCCTCCTACAGCCACTTTTTCAACGGGCTGTTAGCGTGTTGTTGCCTTTCAACCGCCCCCCAGGGCCGATAAGAAGCTTACCACGTCACCGTCCTGCAATCTCGTTTTCAAGCTGACTTTCTTGTAATTCACAGTTGCGAACACGATTCTTCTGTACAGCCAGGGCACCTGCAGCCTCTTGTACACATCGTCCAATACAGCACCATCGGGCAGCACCATATAGCCATCCCTATCAATATTCTCAAAGCTGCAAAAGGAAGCGGCGTAGACTCTTATCCTCATCGGGCAGCCCCCGGATGGCTGTTTGCGTCGTTCGTGGCAGTATACGGAAAAGCGCAATTTTTCGTCAAACGAAACAAGATTGTAGAGATGAGTCGCCAGGATGGCCTTGTAGAACCGACGCCGTCCTGGTTGACACGTGCGTCTCAACCTTCGTATTGTGGGTCGCCTTGACGAGAAAAGTGGAAGAAAAGCCGAGGATTCGGGGGGAGCTTGTTTCTGAAATACGGTCGCGTAGGGAGGGGAGGGGATGCAGGTTGACGTGAAGCGAGTCGAGGGCTCGAAGAGCAAGCATTTCAATGGGTTCTATCTTCTTCCATCCTGGATTCATGCAGGAAACGAGAATTGGGTGCCTTGGTTTCTTGGAGACATAAAAGAGTTGGTTGACAAGAAACATCCGCTGTTCGAACACACCTCGGGGGAGTTCCTCGTGGCCACCCGGGACGACAAGGTGGTGGGCCGGCTCTTCGTGTTCGAGAACGCGCGGTACAACCAGACCCACGAGATGAAGAGCGCTCATTTCTACTTCTTCGATTCGGTCGACGACCGCGAGGTGGCCGACCACCTTCTCCAGGCGGCCGTGGACTGGGCCAAGGGGAGGAACCTCGAGCTTCTGTTCGGCCCCATGGGGCTGGGGGGGGTAACCGGTGGTGGCCTGCTCATCGAGGGGTTCAAGCATCGTGCCGCCATGACCATGATGATGTATAACCAGCCCTACTATCGTAGGTTGATCGAAGACTTCGGGTTCGAGAAGTACATCGATAACTATTCCTTCTACCTGCCTGCAACGGCCCGGCTTCCGTCCGACCTCAGAGAACCGGTGGATGCACTCCTGCAGGAAGGCAAGTTCCGGGTATTGGAGTTTCGCTCGAAGAAAGAGCTTGCCAAGGTTGCCGATGATGTGGGAGACCTCTTCATCGCGACCCTCGGTGACCATGCGGGCAACTACTTCCTTTCCGAGAAGGAGGTTGCCCGACTGAAGAAGAACCTGATTCAAATCGCCAATCCGGAACTGATCAAGGTCATCGCCCACGAGCAAAAGGTCATCGGATTCCTGTTAGGGTTTCATGATCTTTCGGCAGCGATCCAGAAGAGCAAAGGGAGACTGAATCCGCTGAGCATGTACCGCTTGATGAGGGAATACAAGAAATCGGATTGGCTTCTTATCAACGGGCTGGGGATCCTGCCGGAGTACCAGGGCAGCGGAGCAAACCTGCTGCTCTATGCAGAGGTCGAGAACGCACTTCTGAAGTACACGCAATTCAAGCATCTCGAAATGGTGCAAATCCAGGAAACGACCGCCAAGATGCTGAGCAACATCAAGACCCTGGAAGGCAAAACCCACAAAATCCACCGAATGTATCAATTGCCGCTGTAACAGGGTTCACGAGCCCGCCGGATTGACAAATCCGCCTTTTATGTTAGATAATAGGGGCTTGCATAACCGCCTCAACAGCTCCAGAACAGCTCCAGCCGAAGCGAGCAGAGCGAAACCATCACTCGAGGTACCCGGACGTGAAGATCGCCTTTCCTTCCCAGGATGACAAGGGCGCGGAGAGCGCCGTGTACAGTCACTTTGGATCGGCCGGTTTCTTCGTGATCGTAGAGAGCGAAGACGGTGGGATGGAGACGGTCGTCAACCAGGATCGAGACCACGTACACGGCAATTGTCAGCCCTTGAAGGCCCTGGGCGGGGCGACAGTCGATGCCGTTGTGGTGGGGGGAATCGGTGCCGGTGCCCTGCGGGGACTTCTTGCGGGCGGCATCAAAGTCTACCGTGGCGTAGAAGGCACGGTGAAGGAAAACCTGCAGCTGATCAAGGCCGGCCGTCTTCCTGAATTCACGTTCGATCAGACGTGTGCCGGGCATGGCAAGAGCGGTGGATGCAGTCATTAGCGAGGATGAGACATGAAAGAGGATGTTACTGTTGTTGAGGACAAGGGTTCCGTCCGGGAGATGCTTTCCGGGTCCGGGTACTCTCAGAAGGCGATCGACCTCTACCTGGAACAGGCGAACAGGGGCAACCTGAGCGATGCGGACCAGGTCAGCGAGTTGACCGGTCCGTGCGGCGACACGATGAAGGTCTATCTCAAACTGGAGGAGGGGCGAATCCTGGACGCCAAGATTCAGGTTCTGGGTTGCCCGGGCGCGGTCGCGGCCGCCATGGTGGCGATGGATCTGGCAAAGGGCAGGACGGTGGAGGAGGCCCTGGA
>JAQYVQ010000487.1 GCA_030145435.1 Syntrophobacteria bacterium
CGTCGCCGAGGTTGCCAGTGTGGGGGGGTATGTGAAGCAGTATCAGGTCACAGTGGATCCCGTAAAGCTGCAGGCCTACGATCTCCCGATGAGCAAAATCAAGCGGGCCATTCAGCGCAGCAATATAGACGTTGGCGGTCGGCTGATCGAGATGAGCGAAGTGGAATATATGGTCCGCGGGCTCGGCTACATCAAATCGAAGGAGGATTTGGACAAGGTCCCTGTGGGCGTGAGCTCGAGCGGCACGCCGATTTGGCTCCGTGACGTGGCGGATGTGAGCCTTGGTCCCGAACTCCGGCGAGGGCTGGTGGATCTCAACGGCGAGGGGGAGGTTGCCGGCGGGATCATTGTCATGCGTTTGGGGGTGAATGCCCTGGCCACCATCAACCGTGTAAAGGAGAAGCTGGAAGCCATCAAGTCCGGCCTGCCGGAAGGCGTGGAAATCGTCCCGGTCTATGACCGATCTTCACTCATCCTGAGCGCAATCGATACGCTGAAGCGAAAACTTACGGAAGAGATGATCGTGGTCGCTCTCGTCTGCATTGTTTTCCTGCTCCATTTCCGGAGTGCTTTTGTCTCCATCTTTACGCTCCCAACGGGCATCCTGGTTTCGTTCATTATCATGTATCTGCTCGACATCAATGCGAACATCATGAGTCTGGGGGGCATCGCCATTGCCATCGGCGTGATGGTGGATGCCTCGGTGGTGATGGTCGAGAATGCACACAAGCACCTTGAACGGGCTCAGAAAGGAGAAGGGCCTTCCAAGAGTCACGATGAGATTATGATCGAGGCAGCCAAAGAGGTCGGCCCGGCACTGTTCTTCTCTCTTGTCATCATTACCCTCTCGTTTCTTCCCGTATTCACCCTTCAGGCCCAGGAAGGGAGGCTCTTCCGGCCACTGGCCTTCACCAAGACGTTCGCCATGGCCGCATCCGCCGTGCTGGCCATCACGATCATCCCGGTGTTGATGACCTTCTTCATCCGGGGCAGGATTCCTACGGAACAGAAGAACCCTTTGAGCCGCTTCTTCATCTGGGCGTATCACCCATTTATTGAATTCGTGCTCCGTTTCCCCAAGACCGTTATTCTGGTCGCTGTGTTGACAACGGCCATAACCTGGTTCCCCTTTCAGAAACTCGGTAGCGAGTTCATGCCTCCTCTCTACGAGGGGGATTTCCTCTGGATGCCTACCACCGACCCGGGGATCTCGATTACAAAAAGTAGAGAAGTGCTCCAGCAGACGGATAAGATCATCGCCAGCTTTCCGGAGGTTCATCATGTCTTCGGGAAGATCGGTCGTGCGGAGACGGCCACTGACCCGGCCCCCTTGAGCATGCTCGAGACGACCATCATGCTCCGGCCGCCTGACCAGTGGCCTCAGGAACATCGGGACAGGTGGTACTCGGGATTGCCCCTGCCCGAATGGATCAAGGAACAATTTGGCCACGTCTGGCCGGAGCACGAACCTGCCAGGAGCCCGGACGAGCTGGACCAGGCGATCAATGACGCAATTCAGTTCCCGGGACTTACCAATGCTTCCATGGAAGGCCCGATCAAGATCCGCCTCGACATGCTCTCCACAGGAATCCGTTCTGCTGTGGGGATCAAGATCGCGGGTCCGGACCTGAAAGTACTCCAGGATGTCGCCTCCGAAGTGGCCAGTGTACTTCGAAACGTACCCGGGACGGTCTCTGCGTATGCGGACAAGTCCTTCGGCGGTCACTATCTGGACATCGACATCAATCGCGAGGAAGCCGGCCGGTACGGGCTCACCGTCCAGGACGTGCAGGATGTGATCATGTCCGCCATCGGAGGCATGAACATC
>JAQYVQ010000439.1 GCA_030145435.1 Syntrophobacteria bacterium
CCGGTTGGTGGCCATCTCCTTGTCCGGCGGGTTTTCGGTGATCCTCGGGGACATGTGTGAAAAGCTCGGCTTCGAGTGCCCCGAGCTGCCGAGGCAGCTCCTGGACCAGATCGAGAGTTACCGTCGCGGCGGGGTCATTCGTATGTCCAACCCGATGGATTTCGGTGACGTGCACGACGTGCGGGGACTCGTGTTCGCTCTCGAGCAGTGTCTGGCCCTGGATTTTATCGACGGGATCGTTCTCTGCCACATGTACGAGCCGGAGATGATGCGAATGCTTCGTGGGGGGGGCGGTACTCCGGATCAGATTCTGACGTTCTTCGAGCAGTTGTGCGCGAGCGCGGGGAAGCCGATCGCGCTCAGCTTCTTCGGCAGGCGGCAAAAGGTCGAGGAACTCCAGAGAACGGGCCTATTCCCGGTATTCAACGATCCGATGGAGAGCGTGCGCGCTATGCGCATGTTGCTCGAACACGGACTGGCAGGCCGTTGAAAAACGCCCATCTGCGGCGTTGCACTCATCCTTCGTCACTGCGGCGTACGGTGTACGCCTCATTCCTCAGGATTTTGTGCGCCTTGCATATGGACATTTTTGAACGGCCTGCGGGTCGGCGCCCGTTATGAAGCCTGCTAGGGGGCTACTTCTTCGCGGCGAGCTTCTCTGCGATATCCTTCCGCAACGCCTTCTTCACGATCTTTCCCACCGGGTTGCGCGGGATCGCCTCCACGACTTCGACCCGCTCGGGAAGCTTGTACACGGCGGAGCCCTGCTCCTTCATGAATTCCAAAATGCTCGCCAGGGTTACCGTCTTCCCCGGATTCGGGACGACGTACGCACAGGTGCGCTCGCCGAGGTTCTCATCAGGCATGCCGATCGCGGCGGCGTCCTGAACATCGGGGTGCGCCAGGATGAGGTTCTCCACCTCCTGGGCGCTGATGTTCAGTCCTCCCCGGATAATGATGTCTTTTGCACGGTCATAGAACTTCAAGTGCAACTTTCCCTTGATCTGAAACAAATCCCCGGTCTTGAGATAGCCGTCCCGGTCAAAGGCGGTTTCGTTCAAATCGGGGCGCCGGAAATACCCGGGGATGTTGTTCGGCCCCTTGTAGAGCAGCTCACCCACGGCATCCTCTTCGGTCAATTCGTTGCCGTCCGGGTCCACGATCTTGGTTCGAGCGAATTGTGCCATCCGGATGGACCACTCATGCCCCTCCGCTCCGTACCTCGGGAAGTGATCCACACGCAGGTTCATGTCCGGGACATCCCTGACCCCTGAAATGAACCCGGTGCCTTCGTTCTGGCCCCAGATGTTGCCGATATCGATGTTCCAGCGCTTCTTGAATTCCTGCATGGACCAGAGGGAAGGGGGTGCGGACCCCACCGTGATGGCTCGGATGTTGCTCAAGTCGACGTCGGCCGCTGCCGGATGCTTCAACAAGAGGTTCAGTACGGCCGGAACCAGGAGTGTGTAGTTGATCTTTTCCTGGACGAGCTGCTCGAGCAGAAGCATGGGCTCGAAGGGGTGATGCAGAACGATCGTCCCGCCAAGCAGGAACCAGGGAACCAGCACGGTGCCCACGGCCCCCATGTTGACCAGCGGGCCGGCGGTTAACAGGATATCGTCCGGCTCCATGCCGGCGGCCGCAGCCATGTCGGATTGACACCGCCAGTTGTTGTGGCTGAGCGGGCAGCCCTTGGGCTGGGCTTCTGTTCCCGAGGTCCAGCAGATCGTGAAGATGTCGTTGGCGTCGATCGGAATCGCATCGAGCCGGGGGGTATCGGCAGGTTCCCGGATCATTTCCCGCAGGTCCTCATACGAAAAGATGCGGCTCAGTGACGGGACCTTTGCCTGTACTTCCCGGCCCATGGCGACATGCTTGAAATCATGGAATGCCTGTACGGTGATGAATGCCTTGGCCTCGGTCAACTCCGCTACGTAGGCCAGCTCCTTGGAGCGCCACTGGAGGGGGATGGGGGAAATGGTGGCCCCGGTTCTCGCAACGGCCAGGTAGAGCATGGCCAGCTCCCAGCAGTTCGGCAATTGGACGATCACGATGTCGTCCTTTCCGATCCCCGAGGCCGCGAGCGCAGAGGCGGTTCCGTCCACAGCGCGGGCAAAATCCCCATACGTGACCCGTTCGGGCGCTACGCCGAGCAGGGCTTCCTTGTTCCGGGGGTCTACGAGGGCCGTGCGTTCCGGCGTTCTTTTGGCGTGTTCGTAAAAGTCATCGAGCAGGGTCTTCGTGCCCCAGCATCCCAACTCCGTGTAGGCCCTGATCTGTGCTTCTGATGCGAGGTTCATTCGTTTCCCCCTGGTTCAAGGATGACTGCATGATCACGCCCGGATCGATCGCCGGCGAAACGGCCCGGATCAGCGTCCGTGGTCCTTCCATTTCGGTTTTCGTTTCTCCAAGAACGCTTTCGCTCCCTCGGTCTGCTTGTCCTCCCGGATGAGCATGCTCAGGATCCCTTCGGATTCGATGAAGGTTCTCTCCTCAACGGTCCGTCCCACGCCTCGTATGACCGTCTCCTTGTCCACCCGTATGGATCCCTGGGGCAGCTCACAGATGGACTTGGCCAGCTCCCAGGCTCGGGTCATCAGCTGGTCGTGGGGCACGACTTCGTTGGCCAGCCCAATGCGGTAGGCCTCCTGGGCGTCGATACGCTTGCCCGTGATGATCAGCTCCATGGCCCGGGCATAGCCGACCACCAGAGGAAGCCGCACGCAGAGCCCGTCACCGGCCACGATGTTCCAGCGCCTTTCCGTGACGCCGAACTGTGCCTTGTCCGAGGCGATACGGATGTCGGCCAGCAGGCAGGACTCCAGGCCGGCGGCAAAGGCATAGCCGTTCACGGCGGCGATGATCGGCTTGAAGATGTCGAACCTCTTCGTGTATCCGCAGTACCCTTCGCTGTTGTGCACGGCGACCCGGAATTCATCGTAGGAACCCATGCTGGTCAGGGCTGCCGCGTCGTTCAAGTCCCATCCTGCAGAAAAGGCCTTGTCCCCCGCGCCGGTGAAGATGGCAACGAATGCATCTTTATCGTCCCGGAAGGCCTTCCAGGCATGTTGGAGTTCCAGGTTGGTGTCCTGGTTGATGCAATTGTGCACCGCGGGGCGGTTGATGGTGATGGTGACAACGTGTTCTTCTTTTGCATACAGGATGTTCTCGTAGTCCATGTCTAACCCCTCACTTGAAGTTGCAGATAGGCGGACAACCGCATGGAAGGGAGCATAGAAAAACAGGGGAGACAAGTCAAAGAAGTGCGATCCCCTATTCCGTCTACAAAGCCTTGACCGGTTGGCGAGAATCCTTGCAACCCGATACGTAATAGGTTACACTGCGGTT
>JAQYVQ010000460.1 GCA_030145435.1 Syntrophobacteria bacterium
CGATCGGTATGCCCTTGAGGAAGATCTTCCCGCAGATGGTGTTGTCGCCCCGTCCGGGTGCGTAGTCCTTCTTGTACTCTCGAAAGGGGTAGCCGTCCGCGATGTGGGCGATGACCGCCCTTGCGTCGATGGCGCGGTAGATGTTCTCGGGCAGGGTGTCGTACAACCCCTCGATCGGGTAGTAGGGCGCGATCTCCTGGCGGCGGTCGATGTGCACCGGCTGCGGTGGGTCGTGGGCCAGGATGTCCCGCACTCTTCCGATCGCATCATCCTGGGACTGACAAATGTGATCGCAACCTCCTGAAATGTGGGTGTGCACGTAGGCCCCGCCCAACTCCTCGGCCGTCACCTCTTCCCCCAGGGCGGCCTTCACGAGCGGGGGCCCTCCGAGGAAGGAGTAGGACATCTGATTGATCATCACCGACTCGCAGGCCAGGAAGACGATGTAGGCCCCGCCTGCCGTGTTCCCGCCGGTGGATAGGGTGATTTGCTTTTTGCCCTCTGCGGACATGCGGCACATGTTGTAGAACATGCTTCCGAACTGCCCGTCGTCGGGAAAGATCTGGTCCTGCATCGGCAGGAAGGCGCCGGCCGAGTCGGCGATGTACACGCAGTTCAGCCCGCAGTTCTCGGCGATCGCCTGGGCACGGAGATGCTTCTTCAGCGTGATCGGGAAGTAGGCGCCCGCCTTCACACGGCTGTCGTTGGCGATGATCATCGTCCAGTTTCCGTGTATCCTGCCGATGCCCGTGACCACCCCCCCGCCGATTACATCCGGTACGTCGGGGTAGTCCATGCCGAAGCCGGCGAGCATCCCCAGCTCGAGAAACGAGGTCCCCGGATCGATGAGTTTCGCGATGAGGTCCCGTACCAGTTGCTTGTTCTGTTTTGCCAGTTTCTGGATTGCCTTCTCCCCGCCGGGGAATATGGCCTCCTGCATTCGATCCGCCAGCTTCTGTTCTTCGGCCAGCCAGTGGTCCCTGTTCGTCGCAGACAATGGGGCGGTTTCCACCATGGTATTGAGCCTTTTCCGACTGAGGTTAAAGTTTACTAAAACTTCTATAATCGTGAAATTATACCTATAGAGAAGATTCTGTGTCAAGAATTATTTTTTGGACATGGAATGTCGAGGGCTTGAACAGACCAAAGGGGGGGGTGGGATGCGACGAGGGCGTGGTTCTGCAGGGCCAGGCGACGGGTGTCGGGGCCGTTCTTCAGACTTCCAGTTCTGCTCGAAGCGGTCTTTGTCTTGCTTTCACGGCCTTCTTGCGCTGAAGCTGCCCCACACAGTCCGGGCAGGTCCATCGGTTGGCATCCTTCTTCCAACCGCACAATTTGGCAAGATCCCTGAGAAGGTTGAGATCCACGTGTTCCATTTTCCTGTTGCAGTTCCGACGATCGCACTGGATATAGCAGTACTTGCCTGCAGTGGTGATCAGACCCATGAACACCTCCAAACGGAACTACATAGAATGGTGTTTGAGTACAAAGTAGGTCGTCAAGGAAATCGTCTCCCTCATTCTTACCAAATTCTTACCAAGAAATCATGATAAATTGCAACTTATTGTTTTGGATTCCATACCGAACGATGGGGTTTCAAAAAAATCTTGCGCCGAAGTGAGGGACCCTTTCTCTTTCCCTCCAGAGAAATCCTTGACAGATTCCGTCTGTCGTTCCACCATTTAACAGCACATCACCGCATCTGAGGGGCAAACGATCCGCTTCATGTATGGCTCGAATCAGGAGGGGATTCCCATGGCTTTTCGAATTCGATGGCTGGGTACGGCCTGCTTTGAAATCAACCTGGACGACCAGAAGACGATCCTGATCGATCCGTATCTGGACGATTCGGTCGGTGCGCCGATTCGATCGGATCAAATCGAGGGATGCGACTCGATCCTGCTCACCCACGGGCACTATGACCACGTTCTGGATGTGGGCAAGCTGGCCGAACGCTTCCGGCTCTCCATCTACTGTAGCCAAGAGGTCACGAATGCCTTGATCGAACATCAGGGCATCGATCCGGAACGTTTCACCTCGATTACCGCAGGCGACATAATAGACAGCGGCGGACTTCGGGTGGAGGTGGTCCGGGGTGTACACGTGGACTTCATCGCCGAGTATCAGCGGCTCACCGGCAAGGAGATCACCGGCGAAACAGGCGGTGATTTTTCGAAGATGCTGCGAGCAGGCTTGGAGGCATTCCTGGGACCGATCAGCCCGCCCGAACAATTGGAAGAATGGATGCTCAAGTATCCGGCCGGAGAGCAATTGAATTTCGTGATAAGCACCGGCGACGGCAGGCGGATCTACATGGCCGGGTCGTATCCGGACCCCAGCCTGATCGAGGTTGCCCGGAACACCCGGTCCTTCATGACGCTGCTACAGGTGATACCCGGCAGGACGCTGCAGGGCATGGAAGAGCAGGTGGTGAAGTTTGGCCTGGCTTCCGGTGCGCAAATCATCGTTCCCCAGCACCACGATCCCCTGATGATGGGGGCCGACCCGTCGGACCTGAGCAAGCTGCGGTCCCTGTTCGATAGACATGACGTTGAATTCCTGGAATTCATCCCCGGCCGCTGGTACGCCTATCCTTAGATCGGATCCCTTCTTGCGAGCGGATTCTCGCTGAAATCCCCCTTGTGTCGCAGCAAGTTCGGCTAGGAGATTGCCACGCCTTCGGCTCGCAATATCCACAATTGTGCGGAGTGCCCGATGATCGCTGCAAGAAAGAAAACACGCGTGCTGCTCTCCAAAGTGGGTCTGGACGGCCACGACCGGGGCGTGAAGGTGCTCGCTGCTCTCCTGATGAAGGAGGGATTTGAAGTTAATTACCTCGGGCTATACAATACCCCGGAGATGGTGGTCCAGAGCGCCCTGGAGGAGGACGCGGACGTCATCGGCATCAGTTTTCTATCGGGTGAGCATTTGACGCTCACGCCGAAGATCGTGGCCGAGATGCGCAAACACGGAATGGAGGATGTTCTCCTGATCGTGGGGGGCATCGTTCCTGCGGTGGATGAAGACGCGTTGTTGGAGATGGGCGTCAAGAAGGTCTTCTGCGGTTCCCTGGCAGGAGATGTGGTAGTCTATCTCAACCAGTGCTTCGGACAAGATTAACGGGCCCTTAGACAATTTTCGTGAAAGAAGGAGGGAATGATGGCTGGCATTTGTTCGTACGGTGGGTACGTGCCGCGTTATCGCTTGAATCGCGGCATCATCTTTGGGGCCATGGGCTGGATGAACGCGGCGAACATCGCCAATGCCCGAGGCGAGAAGGCGGTGGCCAGTTTCGATGAGGACAGCATTACCATGGCCGTCGCGGCTGGCATCGATGCGCTGCGGGGAATCGATCCGTCGCAGGTGGAGGGGGTGTATCTTGCTTCGACCACGCTGCCTTACAAGGAGCGGCTGAATGCGGGCATCGTGAGCTGCGCACTCGGCATGGAAGATCAGGTGCGGGCCGCGGATTTCACGGGGGGGCTCAAGGCGGGCACCACGGCCCTGCTCACGGCCCTGGAGGGCGTGGAGAGCAAGCGCGTGAACAAACTGCTCGTGACCGCGGCGGACTGTCGCCTCGGCAAGCCCGCATCCCCTCAGGAGATGATCTTCGGGGATGCTGCCGCTGCCCTGCTCGTTGGCAGCGAGAAGGTGATCGCGGAGTTCAAGGATTCGTATTCCGTGACCTACGATTTCGGGGATCACTTCCGCGGCGCTCAGTCGAAGTTCGACAACCAGTGGGAAGACCGGTGGATTCGGGACCTTGGGATCGATCAGTTCATCCCCGAGGTGGTGAACGGGCTGCTCCAGAAGACCGGTCTCAAGATGGCCGACTTCGCCAACGTGATCTATCCGATTCACTATCCGGCTGCCCGTAAGAAGCTCGCCAAGGTGTTGGGCATCGCCCCGGAGGCGGAACAGACGAATCTCCAGGCGGAGGTGGGCGAGTCCGGCGTAGCCCATTCGCTGGTGATGCTCGTGCATGCGCTCGAAGACGCGAAGCCGGGAGACAAGATCCTTGTGGTGAGCTACGGCAGCGGCTGCGACGCCCTCTGTTTCGAGGTGACCGAAGAGATCGAGAAGATGCGGGACGGACGGGGCATAAGCGCTGCCCTTGCCAACAGGGCGGAGCTGGACAATTACACGAAGTTCCTGGTATGGCGGAACATCCTGCCGGCCGAGTTCGGCAAAAGAGGCGAAGAGGACTCATGGACACGGTTTTCGGCCATGTGGCGAGTCCGAAAGATGCTTCTCGGCCTTTACGGCGGCAAGTGCTCCAAGTGCGGTACGGCCCAGATCCCTGCCCAGGATATCTGTGTGAACCCGGAATGCGAAGCCGTGGGCACCCTGGAACCCTACCGGTTCTCGGACAAGCTGGGACACATCGCGAGTTTTACGGGTGACAATCTGGCCGCGTCGCTCGACCCGCCGGCCATCTACGGGCAGGTGGAATTCGAAGGGGGCGGAAAATATATGTTCGATTTTACGGACTGTGCCCTGGACGAGTTGTCTCCGGGTATGCCGGTGACCATGAGTTTTCGAAGAAAATACTATGACGAGAAACGGGATATTTCCGGGTATTTCTGGAAGGCCGTTCCGGTCAAGGAGGTGAAGTAAGATGGCTGATGGAATCAGAGACAAGGTTGCCGTTCTGGGTATGGGGTGTACGCGATTTGGCGAGCGATGGGAATCGAGCGCCTACAACCTGATGGTCGAAGCGTTCGTGGATTGTCTGGCAGATGCCGGTATCGAGAAGAAGGAGATTGAGGCGGCGTACCTGGGTACGCATTTTGATGAGGTGAATGTCTCCAAGGGCGCCACGCCCCTTTCGATGACCCTGCGACTGCCCTTCATCCCGGTGACGCGGTGCGAGAACTTCTGCGCTACGGCGACCGAGGCCTTTCGAGCGGCCTGTTATTCGGTTGCCGCGGGTGTGTACGATATCGTCCTGGCCCTGGGTGTGGAGAAACTCAAAGACACCGGTTACGGCGGCCTGCCGGGTATCGGTTCTGTTGACGGCTTCATGCTGGGTGCCAACGGCACGGCGCCCGGCCTGTTCGCTCAGCTCGCGACGGCCTACAGCAGGAAGTGGGGCACACCCATGGAGACGATCAAGGATGCCATCGCCCACGTGTCGGCCAAGAGTCACGCCAACGGTGCGATGAATCCCAAGGCCCACCTGCGCCGTGCGATCACCGAAGAGCAGATCAAGGCGGCGCCGATGATCGCCTATCCGCTCGGTCTGTTCGACTGCTGCGGCGTGAGCGATGGTGCAGCCGCTGCGATCGTGACCACGCCGGAGATTGCCAAGAGCCTGAAACCGAACCAGGACATCGTGAAGGTCAAGTCACTCCAGGTATCGGTCAGTTCGGGCGTAGAGGCTTCGTTCAATTCATGGGACGGCGCCCATTTCATGACCACCCGTGTCGCGGCCACGAAGGCCTACGAAGAGGCGGGCATCAAGGACCCGAGGAAAGAAATTTCCATGATGGAGGTTCACGACTGCTTCTCCATCACGGAGCTGGTCACCATGGAAGATCTTCATATCTCCCCCAAGGGTGGCGCATGTGACGATGTCCTGAACGGATTCTATGACCTGAACGGCCAGGTGCCCTGCCAGGTGGACGGCGGTCTGAAGTGTTTCGGACATCCGATCGGGGCCTCCGGCCTGCGGATGCTCTACGCCATGTATGAACAGTTGCTGGACCGGGTGCCGGATGAGCGGAAGGTGAAGAACGCACGCATGGGGCTTACCCACAACCTGGGCGGCGTCCCGTCCTGGAACGTCTGCGGCCTCGCGATCATCGGCAAGGACTAGCAGACCCTTCGGCGACTCTATTGTAGAAAGAGGGAAGACGATGGATCTCAGAGATGTGGTCATCGTCAGCGC
>JAQYVQ010000492.1 GCA_030145435.1 Syntrophobacteria bacterium
ACCCTCCCTTCGATGGTCTGCAAGGCCTCCTTCCGCTTTCCAGCGGACGGGAGAGAATCGAGCAGCTTCACCGTGTACGGATGTGCCGGGTTGCGGAGGATCTGCTCCAGGCTGCCTTCCTCCACGATCCTGCCCGCGTACATCACGCCTACCCGGTCCGCGTTCTCCGCCACCACACCGAGGTCGTGGGTGATCAGCAACACAGCGGTGCCGAACTCTTTGCGAAGCTCGCGCATCAGGGACAGGATCTGCTCTTGGATGGTCACGTCGAGTGCGGTTGTCGGTTCGTCGGCGATCAGGAGCCCGGGATGACAGGCCAGGGCCATGGCGATCATCACGCGCTGTTTCATCCCGCCCGAGAGCTGGTGGGGGTACTCCCTCAACCGCAGGCCGGGTTCCGGCATCTTCACCCGTTCCAGCATCCGGAGCGCCTCGTTTCGTGCCTCCTTCCGGCTGAGGCCCCGGTGCCGCCGCATCACCTCGGTGATCTGCTGCTCCACGGTGAAGACCGGATTCAGGCTGGTCATCGGTTCCTGAAAGATCATGGAGATCTCGTTGCCGCGCAGCATCCGCTTTTCCGTCTCCGGGATGTGAACGATGTCCCTGCCCCGGTAGGCGATTTCCCCTCCCGCTATATACCCGGAAGGGCTCTGGACGAGTTGGATGATCGAAAGGGCGGTTACGCTCTTTCCGCACCCGGACTCTCCGACGAGTGCAAAGGACTCGCCCGCCCGAACCTGGAACGACACGCCGTCCACGGCACGAGCGATCCCTTCCGAGGTCCGGAAGTGGGTCTTCAGGTCCCGTACCTCGAGGATGAGGTCATCCTTCGGTTGTTGTTGGTTTTCAACCATCGATCGGTCTGCTCCGGAAAGCCCACGTTGTCATTGAAGGCGAAGCGCTTTGTCCGGCAATTCCCTCTCCCTCTCGAGAGGGTTAGGGTGAGGGTGTGATAGA
Source organism: Syntrophobacteria bacterium (assembly GCA_030145435.1). Classification (GTDB taxonomy): domain Bacteria; phylum Desulfobacterota; class DSWW01; order DSWW01; family DSWW01; genus S015-6. The sequence goes on from JAQYVQ010000492.1 coordinate 958, forward strand.
AGCCCCCCTCATCCTGACCTTCTCCCCAAAGGGGAGAAGGAATTGCTGCTGTGCTTTCGCCTTGACCCCTTTGCCCTTTGCCCTTTCACCTTTCACCTTCTGGCTCCTGCGCTACTCTGTCTTCAGCCTCGGATCGAGGGCGTCCCTCACGGCGTCTCCGAAGATGTTGGCCGGCAGGACCAGCCCGAACATGAACAGGAAAGCGGCCAACAGGTTCCACCACACGATGGGGTCGCGCGAGATATCCAGCCGAGCCGCGTTGATCATGTTCCCCCAGCTTTCCATGGACGGATCCACGCCGATGCCCACGTAGGCGAGCACCGCCTCGGCCAGCACGAGCCCGCTGAACCGCAGGATGATCGAGATCAGCACGATGTGCGTGACGTTCGGAAGGAGGTGGCGGAACATGATTTCGACACGGCTCACCCCAAAGGCCTCGGCAGCCTCGACGTATTCGTTCTCTCGAACCTTGAGGGTCTCTCCCCTGAGGAGGCGGCACAGGCCGGTCCAGCTTCCGATTCCCAGGACCACGCAGAGCCAGAGAAGCCGGGTGTCTGAGGCTACGGCCGCCTGCTCGACCTCTACCCGGGTCGTAACGATCAGCATCGCTGCAGCAATGAGCAGGATGCTCGGGATCGAGTCGAGGGTGGTGTACAGGTATTGAATGATGTCATCGATCCGGCCGCCGAAGTATCCGGCCATGATCCCGAACAGTATGGCCAATGGGGTTGCGATCAGGGTCGTCAGCGTGCCGACCACCAGGCCGACTCGACAGCCTTTCAGTGAACGGTAGAGCACGTCCTGGCCGACCTGATCCGTGCCGAGAACGTGAACCTCGGCGGAGAGGCTGACCAGGATCCCCGCAAAGACGGCGAGCACGGCCAGAAAGCCCCCCACCCGGAGCCCGGAACGTACGGGCGTTCCTGGTTTCGCCTTCTGTGAAATGCGGCGGCGTGCGACGAAGAAACCGATTGCGAGGACGATCAGCATCCCGCCGACACCGATCCCGATCATGAGCCCCCTGACAGCGAGCCACGCAACCTGCCTCCACTTCTCTTCCGGGTCCGCGAGCGAGGCCCCCCCGTACTTGAGCCTCGGGTAGCCCCGGATCGTCCTGCCATCGGCGAGTTCGATCGTCTCTTTGGTGAATTGATGGGTGGCGAAGGGGGCCGAGAAGGTGGTCTCGGTGTGTTCGCGCAAGCCGGAGCAGAGGAGGTCGAGCAACGTGAGGATCTCGGGTCTGTAAACCGGGTCGCCCTTCTTGGTTTTCTGTTGCGTCCCGTCGGCTACGGCAGCCCTTTTCTGGTAGCGTACCGAGTCGAGAAGGGCGACCGAGGCGTACAACAGGCAGACTCCCATGCAAGCCATGGCAAAAGGCCTGGCCACGATCTGGCGCCATGCGACCCGGTAGTACTCCCTCCTTCGGGCGTACAGGAGGAAGCCGATCGTTGCGAACAGGAGGAGAAAGAGGAGGAGATCCGTCGGCAGGAGGACGAGGCGGAAGCTGTCGAAGGCCAGGCGGATCATTTGTGTTTTCTACTCCAGCCGGATTCTCGGGTCCACGAGGGTGTACGATATGTCGGTCATGATCAAACCCACGATGTACAGGACCGAGCCGAGGAAGACCATGGCCTGCACGATCGCGAAGTCCTGACGCTGGATCGCCTCCAGGGTGAAGCTGCCCATGCCCGGGATGGCAAAGAAGGATTCGAGCACCAGACTGCCAATGAAGAGGAACGGGATCGAGACGACCACGCCTGTCAGGATCGGGATCATGGCGTTCTTGAGCATGTGCTTGTACAGGACGACCGATTCGGGGAGCCCCTTGGCTCGGGCCGTACGGACGTAGTCCTTTCCCATCTCCTCCAGGTAGATGGTCCGATACCATCGCACACCGTTTCCGATCCCGCCGATGATCCCGATGACCACCGGAAGGAGTACGAACTTGGCGGCGTAGAGGCCGGTGTCGTAGCCCGAGACGGGCACGAGCCGCAAGGCCTTGCCGAGGAGCCACTGACCGCCGATTACGTAGAACAGGATCGATACGGACATCATCACCACGCAGGTCACGACGCCCCAGAAGTCGAGGTAGGTCCCCCGGTAGAAGGCCAGGATGCCCGCCACGGTGATGTTCACGGCGAGGCCGATCAGGAAGATCGGGAGGGTCACTGCAAGGCTCGGTTTGATCCTCTTGCGGATCTCCTCGCCGATGTTGCGGCCGTCATCCGAGGTGCCGAACCGGAAGAAGAGAAGCCGGACCGACTTCTTCCAGAAGATTGTCTCTGTGAAGCGTTCCGTGAAGGAGAGGTGCTCCTTGAAGCACAGCCGGACGACGGCCAGGGGGGCGCCCTCCGACGGCCGGAACGACAGGTCGAGGGAATGGTAGGTCCCCTCTGTCGTCTCGAGGCGGAAGAAGATCGCCTCCTGATTCCGGTCTGCCAGGTCGATGCGGATCCGGCCCTTCTCGGGTCCGCGCGGAAGGAACAGGTGGGCGGTTTCGTCCGTAGCGATCTCGACTTCCAGGGTCCCCTTGTCCGGGCTCGGAACTGCGATCCGCAGCCGGTACTCTCCTGCCCGCTGTGCAGGGAGGCGCAACGACACATCGCCTCCGCTGACCTGACGGACCTCGGTCTCGGACCAGCCATCGTTGTAGAAGTAGGGGAATTGATACCCGCGCTCCCGCTTCCATCGCGAGATCTGTTCTTCGGTGACGCGTTTTGCGCCCAGGTGTGCCCGGGCCATGTCGTCCGGTGTATTGACGAAGAAGAAGAGGGCAAAGGTGATCAGGTTGACGCCGATCACGATCGGGATCGCATACAGGATCCTGCGAATGACGTAGGCGGTCATGGCACGTTGCCCCTTCTCTGACGTGCCCACGCCGCATAGACCGCCGGCAGAGCGGCCAGCAGGAGGACGGCGAAGAAGGCGACCACAGGCCACAGGATCGGCCTGTTCCAGGCCTCGCGCTGCCTTTCCCGGAGTCCGGGGTCGATCCGCTTGTACTTCATCGTGTTGCCGCCGATCGTCATGGGCTTGGCGTTTCCGTACCAGTCGTGGTACAGGCCGAAGGCCACCGGATGATATCCCCAGATCATCGGTGCGTCCCGCCCGGCGATCTCGAGCATCTCGTCGATGATCCTCAGACGCTCCGGACCGTTCTCCATGGATTCCATCTGTCGGAAAAGGCCGTCGAGGGCCGGGTTCGCGTAGTTCGCGGCATTCTCCCCTCCATGCCTTGCCTTGCCGTTGGGTCCGTACAGGAGGAACAGAAAGTTCTCCGGGTCCGGGTAGTCCGCGTGCCACCCCCAGAAGAGGATCTGAAAGTTCCCCTTCTTGACCTTGTCCCGGAAGCGATTGTAGTCGGTCTGACGAATCTGGAGGTCCATGTCGATTTTTCTGAACTGCTTCCTGAGCCAGTCGATTCGCGGTTTTGCCCAGGCCCCGGTCCAGGCGGTATCGAAGTTGATCACCAGGGGGTTGCCCTCGC
>JAQYVQ010000532.1 GCA_030145435.1 Syntrophobacteria bacterium
ATCCACGAAACAAAGCTCGCTGTATGCGCCTTGCCAGGTCAAGAAATTGCTCAGCCGCACTTCGCCGGACGTGCGGATGATCATGTCCGGACTGCACTTCGGCAGGTGGGCGGTGTAGAGGTAGCTTTCGATCACTTTTTCATTGATGTCGTCGAGGGAGAGTTTCTCCTCTTTCACGTTCTCTGCCAGGGATCTTACGGCGTCGACGATCTCCGTCCTTCCCCCGTAAGCGATGGCAAAGTTGAGGTATTGCTTCCGGTAGTGGGCCGTCTTCTCCTCCACCTGCCGGATCAACTCCCGGAACTCTTCCGGAAGCATCTCGACCCTTCCCAGCATCTTGACGCGGATCTCCTTCTTGACGACCCGTTCGTCCTTGAGAAGGCTGTTCAGGTACTCTTTGAGGAGCCTGAAGATCTCGGTGACCTCCTTTTCGGACCGCTTGAAGTTCTCCATGGAAAAGGTGTAGAGGGTGATGGAGCGGATCTCCTCAATATCGCCGCACCAGTCCAGGAAATTGTCCATCTTCCGGGCCCCCTGCTCGTGTCCCTTCCAAGGGGCCAGACCCCGGCTGCGTGCCCAGCGCCGGTTGCCATCGAGGATCACGCCGATGTGTTCGGGAATCGGCCCGCCCTGGATCTGGTTCCAGACCATGCTTTCGTAGATCTTCTGCACGCTCGTACGTTCGAGGGTTGCCCGCATCCCCCTTGCGGCCACCGAGGAGAGTCTTCTTCTTACGCGTTTCAAGGCAGGTTCCTTGGGCGAAGATGTCTTCATGAGCGGTTCCTCTGTCTCCTGTGATGCCGTCTCTCTCGCGAAGCCTCCGAGTAAGGACCTGGAGCCTTCGGACCCGTCGGTAGAAGTCCTCATTTCCATTCTCTCTGCTTGCTTTCGCAAAGGCAAGTGGGCTTGTCGAAGAGGCGGTCGTGGTGCAGATCTGGACCGAAGCTTCCGTTCCTTCCGCCGGTCCCCCTTCGGGGCTCTCGGGGGGCCTATTCTGCGTCGGGTCCGGCTCCCCTCAAGGCCCGCTGCCGCAGAAAATGGTCTGTCAGAACGATGGCGACCATGGCCTCTGCGACCGGGACCACTCTCGGACAAATGCAAGGATCGTGCCGTCTTCGGGCTTCTGTGTCTCCCGGGGTTACGGTCACGGTTTGCCCTATCCGATCGACGGTTTGCTGGGGGATGCCGATTGTGGAGGGAGGCTTGACGGCTATTCGAACGACCAGGTCTTCGCCGGTTGTGATTCCTCCGACAATGCCACCGGCGTGGTTCGTTTTCGTTCGGAATCTCCCGTTTTCGAAGATCCAGGGGTCGTTGTTCTCCGAGCCCCTCATTCCGGCCGCGCCGAGGCCTGCGCCGATCTCGACGCCCTTGATCGCATTGATGCTCATCAGGCCCTTTGCCAGGTCGGCGTCCATCTTGTCGTAAACGGGCTCTCCGAGGCCCGCAGGCACCCCTGTGGCGATGACCTCGACAACACCGCCGATGGAGTCGTCTTCGTCGCGAACCTGCCGGATGAGATCCGCCATCTTCTTGGCCTGAACAGGGTCAGGACACCTCACCGCGTTCTTCTCGATCTCCTGGAGATCGAATGTTTCGGCTTCGATCGGGCCCACCTTACGCGTATACCCGATCACCTCGATTCCCTGTTCCAGGAGGATCTGCTTCGCGACGGCCCCTGCGGCAACCCTGGCTGCTGTCTCTCTCGCCGAGGCGCGACCCCCGCCCCGATGATCATAGATCCCGTATTTCTGATAGTAGGTTGCCTCCGCGTGGCCCGGACGAAACACATCACGGAGATGGTCGTAGCGGTGCGATTGCTGTCCCTCGTTCAGGATCAGGAGGCAAACAGGCGTGCCCAATGTCTTGCCCTCGAAGACCCCGGAGAGGATCTCCACCTTGTCGCCCTCTTCCCGGGCTGTGGTCAGCTCACTCTGGCCCGGCTTCCTGCGGTCCAGGTCCTTCTGGATCGATGGTTCGTCGAGGGGGAGCCCGGGTGGGCATCCGTCCACGACAACGCCGATTGCCCGTCCGTGGGACTCACCCCAGGTGGTTACCCGGAAGGCCTTGCCAAAGGAATTTCCTGCCATTTCGCCCTCAACCCCGGGAAGGAAGCCCGGGGACTTCTGTTGACCTGTCAGAGTGGATAAATAGCAGAAGTTGTCGTTGGAGACAAGGCGGGTGCGGGCGGTCAGAGGCGGGTCGGGCCGGACAGCGAGTCGAGTCGCTCGATCAACTCGTCGGCCAGGGCATGATAATCCCTGGCTCCGGCCGAGCTTCTGGCGACCATGAAGATCGGCTTCCCCCTGAGTTGCGCCTTGTTCAGGTCCGTGTTGACCGTGATCTGGGTCCTGAACAGCTTGTCGCTGAAGGCCTCTTTCAGCCTGGCGAACACGGTCTCGTTCATGACCAGGTTTCGGTGGTCTACGCGAGTCGTCAGGACGCCCAGTATCTTCAGGGGATGGTTGAGGCGGAAGTTGACCGTGTCCACGACCTCCAGGATCCCTTCCATTCCCTCCAGGGCCAGTGCAGACAGGTCGCAGGGAATCAGGAGATAGTCGGACGCAACGTAGGCGTTGACGGTCAGGTTGCCGAGGTTGGGCGGGCAGTCGATCAGGATATAATCATAGTAGGTTCGCGCCCTCGTGAGGGCCTTCCGAAGGATGAACTCCCTGCCGATCTTGCCGGCGAGTTGAGATTCCGCCTCCAGAAGGGAATGATCCGACGGGGTCATGTCCATTTGGGGCACAACCGTCGGAACGATCACGTCCATGATGGAGCCGTTCTTGGCCCCCAGCACCTGTCCGATGCCTCCTCCGTTCGAGGCGAGGTGATTCAGGCTGGTGCCGATGTGGCCCTGGGCATCCATATCGACGAGAAGCACCTTTTTGTGATGGAAGAGGGCCAGGCCTGCACCGAGGTTGACGGAGGTCGTTGTCTTCCCCACCCCGCCCTTCTGGTTGGAGATGGAGATCACCTTTGCTTGTCGGCCCCCCAGAGGGAGCATTTCCTCTGGGGACAGGATCTTCTTGATCCTCGAAGCGAGCCTTTCTCGCATCATTTGCCTCCGGATCCCGGGGGGAAAAGAACTGGAAACTGTCTAACACAGGTGTAGAATTCCTGTCAACGAAAGATAGAGGTAGAATGGCGAGGGTTGCATGGAGCGTCTCTTGCTATTGCGCCTCGTTTTTCTTAAGATCCTCAATGGTTGCATTCAGAAATCAGAGGATGGGAACCCGGTTATGTATTGTTCATTCTACGGAATTACCGAGAAGCCCTTCTCGATCACTCCGGACCCGAAGTTCCTGTATCTGGGCAAGACACACAAAGAGGCCTTCGCTCACCTCCTGTATGGGATCCGGGAGCGTGGCGGTTTCATCGTGGTCACAGGAGAGATCGGCGCAGGAAAGACCACCCTCTGTCGGGGGCTCCTGAGCCATCTCGACGAAGATACCCTGGTGGCCTTCATCTTCAATCCCACCTTGTCTGCTCTCGAGTTGCTCAAGAGCATCAACGAGGATTTCGGTATTCCCTCGAAGGGCACGACCAAGAAGGAGCTGATCGACGAACTCAATCAGTTCCTCCTCGATAAGCGAAAAGAAGGCAAGAACACCGTTCTCATCATCGATGAATCACAGAGTCTTGACGGAGAGGTCCTGGAACAAGTCCGGCTGCTGTCCAACCTGGAGACGGAGACGGAAAAGCTTCTGCAGATCATCCTGATCGGCCAGCCCGAATTCCGGCACATCCTGGAACAGCCACGCCTTCTGCAGCTCAATCAGCGCGTCACCGTTCGATACCATTTGAAGGCCCTTTCCCGGGAAGAGACGGCCGAGTACATTTATCACCGCTTGTCCGTGATCGACGGAACCGACAAGATCTTCTTCACTCCGGAAGCGCTGAAGAAGATCTGGCGATCCACACGAGGGGTGCCGCGACTCATCAATGTTCTGTGCGATCGTGCGTTGTTGGCCGGGTACGGAAAGAAGAAGAAACACATCGACGGCCAGATCATCGACCAGGCACGCAAGGAGGTCACGGGACGTTCGGCATGGGCCGGGTATTCGAATTTCTTTCGAACCGTGCGCAATGGACTGGTCCCGGTTTCGCTCATGGGGATCTTCCTTGTTCTGCTCGTGATCGGCCTTCGCGAATATCTCGGCGAAGGTCGAAGAGCGGAGGGAGACAAGCCCTCCCGGGAGCATGTCGCGACCTCGGACGAGGCACCTGTCCCGTCTTCGACCGACCCGGTTTCCTCCCCCCCTTCCGGTCCGTCCTCGGACGACCTTGCGCCGGCATCGAGTCACACGGACGATGCGGGGGCTCTTGCCCGTGCTTCCTCGAATCCTCATGCGATCGCGTCATCACTCGAACCTTCCCCGCAGGAAGCGGCACTGACGGAACAGACGGAAGTCAGCCGGGAGGCAGCCGGCAGCCGGGGACGCGACGCGACGCCCACCCCTGGCCCAGGGGAAGAGACGTCCCTCCAGGGCGCATCGTTGGACAATGCCGTGGAAGTGGCGAGTGCCGCGGGCGAGAGGGAAGAGCGGGTCCTTCGCGCTTTCTATTCCAAGACACTCCTGGAGACGAGGGAAGAGGCCTTTCTCGCTGTTGTGCGAAAGTGGGGTTCCGGGGTTTCCAGCGAGGAAGAGAAACAACTCTACGGTGCCGCCCCGGACCTGTACAAGGCGGCCAAGGCCCTGGGATTCCAGTGTCTTCGTTTTCGGGGGAACATCAATCGCGTCCGCGCTCTGGATCTTCCCGTCTTGCTGGAACTGCGGCTGGGGGAGACGATGACGAAGCGCTACGTGGCCCTGCTCGCCTTCGACGGGGCTTACGGAAAGATTGC
>JAQYVQ010000545.1 GCA_030145435.1 Syntrophobacteria bacterium
TCGGCCATCAGCTTCATCTCCATCCCCGCCTTCGTGGCGTTGCGCTCGGGTGGAGGACTTACGTGGCTGCAGTATGAGCTGGCAGTGCCGTTGGCCATCCTCCTGGTCATGGCGTTACTGCTTCCCTTCTTCCGAAGGCTCGAACTCGTAAGTGTGTATGAATACCTCGAATACCGATTCAGCCCGTCCGTCCGAACCCTCGTGAGCTTTATTTTCCTCTTGAGCCGGGGCCTGGGGAGCGGGGTCACCGTCTATGCCAGCGCCATCGTCCTTTCCGTTTGCCTCGAGATTCCTCTCGGGGCGACCATTCTGATCATCGGAGTCGTCACGCTCATCTATGACACCCTTGGCGGCATTTCTGCCGTGGTCTACTCGGATGTGATTCAGATGATCATCCTTCTGGCCGGGAGCATTCTCTGTCTGGTCTACGCCTTAGGCGACGTGGGTGGCATCGAGGCGGTGCTGCGATCGATTCCCGAAGACCGGCTTCGAGCCATCGATCCTGCCACCGGTTTGGGAGACGGGGGAACGGTGCCGTTCTGGGCATTCCTGATCGGAGGCTTTTTTCTCTACGCCTCTTACTACGGAACAGACCAGAGTCAGGTGCAACGTGAACTGTCGGCGCCCTCCGCAGACGAAACGAGGTTGTCCCTTCTGTTCAACGGGTTTGCCCGATTTCCCCTGACCCTTCTCTATGTTGCCATGGGGTTGGTGGTCGGGGCCGTTTATGCAGGCTCTCCGGAGTTGCGTTCGAGCATCCCTCCGGACAAACCGGATTATCTCATTCCGCAGTTTATCCTCCTGTATCTCCCGCCGGGAGTCCGTGCCATCCTTTTTGCGGCCATTCTGGCCTCAGCCATGTCGAGCCTGGATTCGGCCTTGAATTCTCTCTCGGCGGCAACCATGAGGGATTTCATAGAACCCCGCCTGAAGCACAGGACGCGGGTCCTCCAATTGAGCAAGTTGACGACCGTTGGGTGGGGGGTGATGATCACCGGCTTTGCCTTCCTCGTCGGCCGCATTTCGACGACGATCATCGAATCCATCAACAAGATCGGGTCGGCCTTTTACGGCCCGATTCTGGCAGCCTTTCTCGTGGGTGTATTGTCCAGGAAAGCGAATGCACAGGGTGTCATATCGGGCATCCTGGCAGGGGTAGGTCTCAACCTGGTTCTTTGGCTGGGCTTTCCGGGTATCCACTGGATGTGGTGGAACTGTTTTGGGTGCCTGACAACTGCTTTCGTGGCCTTGCTGGTCAGTTCCCTGGAACCCTCCCTCCCAACGGAGAGGACCCATCCATACGTGCTGCGGCGAACCGGCATTCTGAAAGCCGAACGTGCCTGGCTCCCGGCGTATCTATCGCTGATCCTCTATTTCTTCCTGATGCTCGGAAGCCTGCTCCTGATAGACAGGCTAGGCAGGTGAGGTCCTCGTGTCATCCCCCGGCTGAATGCTCGTCTATTCCGAGATCTTCATGAGGGGCCTGCTGAAGCGCAAAATGGCCTCCTGGTTGATGGGGCCGTTCCTGTTCTTGAGTACCTTTACCTTGAGGTCTAGCGCTGACTCGGCCAAATTCGTTCCGTCCTCGATGGCCTTCTCCACAGCGTCCGTATAAAGGCCGAGGACGAGATGAGCATCCTGTCCGATGTCTCCGGCCTCCTTCAGGTCCTCCAGCCCTATCTTGTCCTTGCGCTGCGGATTCCGGTCGACCTGGGCACCCAGAATGACCGGGACGGAGAGGGACTTGGCCGTTTCGAGTATCCGTCCTGAAACCCTCTGCAGTTCGGCCTGTCTAGAGGTGTGCTCCCCCCTCGTTTTGATCTTCTGGATGGAATCTATGAAGATGGCCCCCACGTTGTACCTCTTGGAAAGGTAGACAAAGGTGTCCACGAGATCGTCCACGCTGTAGGGTTCGTCTATGATCCAGAGACGGCCCTTCTCCGTGAGGAGGTTGAATTCGTTCTTCCCTTTTTCTATCTCCGGGGTGCTCCCGTACCCACCTTTTACGTAGCGCTCGAGCAGATTGAGGTTGCGGTCCTCGTCGATCACCTTGCCGCTGAGAATATTAAGTAACTTGAGTGCGACCCACTTCCTGGACTCCTTGTAGGAAAAAAAGAAGAACGCCTGTTCCTCTTTGTCGGCAACCATGTTGAGGAGTAGATTCATCAGGAAGGCGGTTTTCCCGTGAGAGGGCCGGGCCGCAACGATCGACAGGGCGCCTTGTGGAATCCCAACGAGTTTGTCCAGGCTTTCATACCCCGTCTTCAACTCGTCCGGCGTCTCAAGCATATCTTCCTGCAACCTTCCAAGGGTGTAGGGTTCTCGAACCCTGCCGACCGCCTTGGTCCGAAGGTTTCTCACCTTCTCTTCGAGCGTCTCGTCCAACTCGTCAAGGTTGTCCTCCTGCAGGAGCCTGCCCATCTCGCGATGAAGGTCCCAGTAGCCGACTTCTCGCTCCTTGCGGGCCTGCCTCTCCAGGTGCTCATTGAGTGCAGACTCAAAGAGATCACCGTTGAATGTCAGGTCCCTTCGGAGGGCGTCGAGGAAGAAGTGCTGCTCGGAAGAATCTGTTATGGTCTCGGCCAGTCGAAAGCCCTCGTTCTTGGCTCTCGTCCACTCCTCTCTGTCCAACAGGTTGTACCTGTCTACGATCCGACTCCAACTCCATTCCGACCCGTAGACCCGACTTGTCAGCAACTCCCTGAAGGCGTCTGCCCCCCTGTCCTTCAGCCACTCACCCGGGCTTCCGTGGGGAGCAAGAGAAGCGGGGTCTATGACGAATTGCTGCAAACCGGCCTTTCGGAGAACCTCCAGGGCCTTTTCGGCCTTCTCGCCATCGCGGCCTTCACCGTTCCCGTCCGGAGCGGCTGGGTCGAAGCACAGTGTAGCCATTTCGACACCCTGGGCTTTCAGACCGGAAACGTGCAATCCGGAGAGCAATCCTCGACCTGCCGCTACCACCCCCTTGAAACCGAACGCCGACAAGCAGAGTGCATCCGGGTGTCCCTCCACAACGATCACGCTCTTCTCCCCTTTCGAGGCCTGGACGTTGAAGAGATCATGCTTGTCCGAGTCAACCGTGGAGTCCCATCGGACCCCTTGGTGTTTCTTCCCGTCGTGGGTGGTGACGTCCACACCGTTGGGGCCGGTGACGGTCTTCATGAAACCCGTTATTGTTCCCCACCTGTCCCGCCAGGGATAGGCCATCCTGAAGGTGTCCCCAAAAGGTCCCTGGAGCTTCAGGGCAACGATCTTTTCCCCGGCCTCCGGTTGCAGCTTGCGCAGGTAGTCCTTGATCCGCTGGTCCGGAGGGAAGTAGATCCAGTCCGATTGCCTGAGCTTCTCAACCTGATATCCCCACTCATAGACCAGGCACTCTAAGGCGTCCTTCCCTTCTGCCTCATAAAGGAGTGCTTTCCCGTACTCAAAGACGAGGTCATACAGCGCTGCCCTCTGGTAGTGTTCCTTCATCTCCGGCCTGTTCGCCGGCTTCTCGACCTTCGACCCCACCGGGAGGTCTCTCCCAAGCTTGTCCACGAGCCAGCGCAGCGCTTCATCGAAGCCCAGACCCTGCACGAGCTGAACCAGATCGACCGCATCCCCCGCTGCGCCACACTTGAAACAATTGAAGAAATTCCCCTCCGTATTCACAGAGAAACACCTTCCCCCCTGGGATGCATGGCCCGTGGGACAGTCGCCCTGCAAATGCCGGCCCTCTCTCTCGAGCTCCAAGCCCAGACCGGTCACCACACCCTCTATGGGCACCACGCCCTGGATTGCCTCGTTCGCTTTCCGCATCCGTTTTGCCTCGCGCCTTGTTGCACAAACGTGAGTGGTCGTTCATCACCCT
>JAQYVQ010000569.1 GCA_030145435.1 Syntrophobacteria bacterium
GGGGCCGTCATGCTCAGTTCCGTCTCCAGCAGGACAGAAGGAACGCCCTCCGCCTCGAGATCTTCCTTGAGTTGAGGATGATCGAAGAACTCCGGTTCGCAGAATTTCGTGGCCAGTATGAGGACCCCTTCCGCCCCCGTCTCCCGAACGTGGTCGATCAAGGCGGCAGCTCGACCCGGCGACGAGGGATACAGCGTGGAGCAGGGAGGGTACCGGAGGTATCCTTCGGCGAGGTCGACGCGGGACGGCCCTGTTTTGGGAATCTCCAACGAATAGTAAAGCGCTCCCAGGCCGAGATCATCTCCCACGACCCAGACCCCAAGTTCCTCGAGGACGGTGGAAATGGCAACGGGTCGCGCCATGATTCCGGTCAGGAATACACGAACCGGCTCCTGCCCTCCGGGCGGCGCTTCCCTGCCCTCCGGGTCCGAGGAGGACGCGAGCAAGTCCCTTAAGAGAAGTAAGTGCTCTTCCCTGGGCAGGAACGAAGAAGCCAGCACGACCTCGGTCATTTGCCTGGTGGAAAGGAAATTCGGATTCCCGGCCCGCATCCGGTCCAGATCTCGCATGAGCCTGCGGCTTTCGTTGTAAAGCTGAATGCTGTTTCGCAGACCCTGATCTTCGATGGACGCCCCTGAAAACGCCTCCAATTCCGCCTCGAGGAACTCAAGTTCCCTTTGGAGATAGCGCCGGGCCGCGTCCCCGGAGGCTTGCTTCGGGAAGGTGACGTTGAAGCAGGGCTTCTCCATGGTTGCCTTCCAGACCTCCGACAGGTTCTGGAACGCATCGCACGTCGACGGAAACAGGAAGCCATCGCAAACGGACACGGCCTCGTTGAGCCCCATTTCGAGCGAAGTCCGTGCCACCGAACAGGCAAAGCTCTGCAGCTTCGCGTCTGCCAAGCGAACCGGGATCTCCGCACCCCACAGGCCGACGGGGAGCATCCCGGCAGCATGGATCAATTCTTCCGGGGCAAAAGGGGGCATACACGCCAGGCAACCCAGGACCTTCGCCCCGGAGCGCTCCTTCCAGCGTCCGATCGGTTTCAATGGATTTCGAACAGCTTCCTCAATCTCACGCAGCGCATCCACCCGGCTCATTCCTTCTCCTGGACCTTTGAATCTGAAATTGACATTGAAGGGCGGGAATTCTAGAATGATAGCGTCTGTAAGTGGGAAAAATCGTTTCCCTTTCTGGATTGCCCCTCCTCGTGGTCGACTAAAATGAAACCCCCGCGCAGCCCGTCGCCCCTTTCAAAAGGATACCCGGGGGAAAACAAAAAACCAACCGACCGCACCCGCCATGACAACATCCTCAACCACCTGCTGAACAGGGCCAAGAAAGACCCGAAGCGAACCGCCCTCCTCAGGTCCCGCACCGGCCCGAACGCCTCCATTGCCTACGGGGAGATCCTGGACCGCATCGAGAGGATGGCCTCCGGCCTCGCGAAACTCGGCATCACGAAGGGTGACAGCGTTGCGCTTCTCAGTGAGAATCGCCCGGAATGGACGATGGCCGATTTCTCCATTATGGCCGCCGGAGGCGTAACGGTCCCGATCTACACGAGCCTGTCCCTCCAGCAGCTGGGGTTTCAGCTGAAGCATTCGCGGGCCAGGCTGATCTTCCTGTCCGACGGGCCTCACCTGCAAAACGTACAGGCCATCCGGGACAAACTTCCGCTGCTGAAGGGATTGGTCTTTCTCGACGAGGACCTGCCGGAGGGATACGGTGCCCCGGATCTTTCTCTCCGTGACCTGGAGGATCTGGGCGAGAAGGATCGGAGACCGATCGAGATCCTCGCTTCCAAGATCGCTCCTAGAGATCCTGCAACCATCGTCTACACGAGCGGTACGACCCGTCAGCGGCCAAAGGGCGTCGTGCTGACCCACCGGAACTTCCTGGCCGAGAAGGAGGCCGTGGGGGGGGTCCTTCAAGTACAGACGGACGACGTGCTCGTGTCCTTCCTTCCCCTCTCGCATATCCTTCAGCGGGTCGTGGACCTGGTCACGCTGCTCGAAGGCGCCACCCTTGCCTATTGTGCAGATATGGACAGGGTGCCGGAGAAGCTGAGGGAGTTCCGTCCCCATCTCCTGGTCGGCGTGCCTCGAACCTACGAGAAGATTCGAAACCTCATCATGGAGAACCTCTTGTACAGTACCCCTCCCCTGAAAGAGGTATACCAACGAATTTTCCGATGGCTGGAAGGTGAATACTTACGGCGAGAACAGGGCACGAGCAGGCCACGCGGGATGAGCATGCCCGTGCGATGGATGAAGAAGCGGGCGGCGCAGAAGATCAGGGACCGGATGGGGGGCAGGCTCCGGTGTTGTTTTTCCGCCGGCGCGCCACTTGCCCGGGACCTGGAAGCGTTCTTCGAGGTCATCCAGATGCCCCTGTTCAACGTCTATGGGATGACAGAGCTTACCGGGGCGGTCACGGCGAATTGTCCGGCCCATCACAAGGCGGGAACGGTCGGCGTACCCTTGTCAGGCTGCGAACTGCGTTTCGCAGAGGACGGTGAGATCCTGGTGCGAGGGAACATGGTTGCCGGGGGCTACTATCGACCGGGCAGGCCGCTCGAAAGGGCTGCCGATCCAGAGGGATGGTTCGCCACGGGGGACATCGGACACCTCGATGCGGACGGATTCCTCGTGATCACGGGCAGAAAGAAAGAACTTCTCATCACGGCGGCCGGGAAGAACATACCCCCCCAGCCGATCGAGGGAAAGCTCAGGCGGAACCCTTATGTGAAACAGGTAATGGTCGTCGGAGACGGCAGGAGGTACCTGACCGCCCTGATCGTGCCCGCCTTCAGCAAGCTGGAGGCCCTGGCCTCGAGGAAGAGAATCCTGTTCATGCACCGATCGGAGCTCCTCGAACATCCCAAGGTGAGGTCGCTCTATCACGACATCGTGGAGGACATCAACAAGGACCTTTCCCGATTCGAGACCCTGAAGCGATTCGCTCTCCTTCCGGAGACCTTCACCCAGGAGGCAGGGGAGTTGACACCCACGAACCGACTCCGGAGGCAAATCATCGAAAGACACTACAGGCGGGAAATCAGCGAGATGTACTGGGGCCAGGAGTAAGCCTGATTCTTGACATCCCACCGTCGAGCTTCTATCTTGGCTCAACAACAAAAACTTCCGACCTACCGAACCCATGCTCGATATAGGCATTTCCGAACTGCTCATCATCATGGCCGTGGCATTGATCGTGCTGGGGCCGAAAAAGCTGCCCGAGGTGGCCCGTAGCCTCGGCCGCGGCCTGGCCCAGTTTCGTCGTGCATCCGAGGACCTGCGCAGAAGCATCCTGGTGGAGGACGAACTCCAGGAAAGAGACAAATCCACTGAGGCCCTCCCCTATTCCTCTGCCTTTGGACGCTCGGATCCGCCGGCAGACGAGACAGAAGAGGCCCCGCAATCGGACCAAAAACCGACCGGATCCGATACGGACCCTCCTCAATCGGATCTTCCACCGAAGAAGAATGGGATTGATGGGTAGATGACAGATCAGAAGATGCCGCTGACTGCCCATCTGGAGGAATTACGCAAGCGGTTGATCTCTTCCTTCATCGCCCTGGCTGTGGGCTTCGGCATCGCCTATGGGTTCAAGGAAAAGCTCTTCCTCTTCCTGTCCAGCCCCCTGGTGGAGCACCTCCCGGAAGGAAGCGCGCTACAGTACATCGCTATTCCCGAGGCGTTCCTCACCTACCTGAAGATCAGCCTGTTCGGCGGCCTCTTCCTCGCCATGCCTGTCATCCTTTACGAGGTCTGGCGATTCGTCGCGCCGGGACTGTACGAACGGGAGAAACGATACTTCATTCCCTTTGTCGTCTTCTCGATGCTCTTCTTCCTGGGTGGCGCCTCGTTCTGCTATTACATCGTCTTCCCTTTCGTTTTTCGGTTCTTCATGAGCTTCTCGGGCGGTTCTCTCCTGGCCATGCCCGCGATCCGGCAATATCTGTCGTTCGCCACACGGCTGCTGATCGCCTTTGGCCTGGTCTTCGAGATGCCGATCTTCATCTTCTTCCTGGGCAGGATTGGTCTGGTGAGCTATAAGGGCCTGGCCCGGCAGCGGAGAATGGCGGTGGTCCTGGTGTTTGTCGGCGCTGCCCTTCTGACGCCGCCGGACGTGGTCAGCCAGTTGATGCTTGCAGGCCCCTTGCTGATCCTTTTCGAACTGAGCCTCCAGATCGTAAGGATCACGGGGAAAAAGCCCAGCGAGGAAGAGGAGGAGGAAGCTCCGGCTGGATGACTTCGGCGTTGAGGCGGGCCGGAGGTCAAGGCATCCCTACAGGCCGAAGGGCCGAGACCAACCTGCCTTTGAGGGGACGGACTCGGCTGGAGTTCCCGCGACTCACTCTTCAGTACCTGATCCGTCCCTTTCACCTTTTACCTTTGCCCTTTGACCTCAGGGAGGGGTGAAGTGTCTCGGACGGATCCAGCGGCGGGCGGGGTCAGACGTCCGTCCTGGCCGTATACTCCCCGAATACACCCCGCAGGCAATCGGAGATTTCCCCGAGGGTGGCGTAGTTTCGCACGGCTGCCAGGATCGGAGGCATAACGTTCTCCTCTCCCCTCGCCGCCTTCTCCAGAACCGCCAGGGCATCCTCCACAGAGACGTTGTCCCTCTTCTTCTTCAGGGCCTCGACACGCGCTCTCTGCTTCTCGCCCACTTCAGGATCGACACGCAGCAGGTTTTCGAGGGGAGCCTCC
>JAQYVQ010000579.1 GCA_030145435.1 Syntrophobacteria bacterium
ACCAAGGCCATGCAGATGGTGGCGGCGGCCAGGCTCCGGAGATTGCAGGAGGCCCTGGAGAGCACACGTCCCTACGCGGACAAGATGAATCAGGTGGTGGGTCAGCTCGTCGGACAGATCGAGGGGGGAACGCACCCTCTCCTGGAGGAGCGGCCGGGCCCCCGCAAGATGGATCTGCTCGTCGTGAGTTCGGACAGGGGGCTTTGCGGCGGATTGAACACCAACGTATTCCGGAAGACCCGGGATTTCCTGGCTGAGAACAAGGACGCCTATGAGTCGATTTCTCTCTATCTGGTCGGCCAGAAGGCGAGGGATTTCTACAAGCGCCGGGAGGTAACTGTTCGGCAAACGAGGACCCATTTGTTTCCGGGCAGACCGCAGTTCGAGGCCATCAGGCCGATAGCCAAGGACCTGGTGGGTTCGTTTCTTTCCGGGGAGACGGACGAGGTGGGCGTCATGTTCACCCAGTTTCAATCCGTCATGACCCAGAGGGCCACATTCCTCCCCCTTCTGCCCCTCCAGAAGAGGGAAGCAGAGGAGCCGGAAGCCGCCGAACCCGAGGACGTCGGGGACTACATCTACGAGCCTTCCCGAACGGCCCTTCTCGAGAAGCTCCTGCCGCGGTACGTGGAGGTGCAGCTCTTCTGGCTCATCCTCGAGGCGCAGACCAGCGAATTTGCCTCCAGGATGACCGCCATGGACAGCGCGACGAACAATGCCAAGGAGATGATCGAGCGCCTCACCCTCACCTTCAACCGGGCCAGGCAGGCGGCGATTACCAGGGAACTGATGGACATCGTAAACGGTGCAGAGGCTCTGCGATAAATATTAAAGGCTATAAAGAGGAAGCGAAAACACCCGAGAAGGAGTCAGTCCATGGAAGTGGGAAAGGTTACCCAAGTCATCAGCGCAGTGGTGGACGTGGAGTTCGAATCCGGGAATTTACCCTACATCTTCAATGCCCTTACGCTGACGAACCCGTCCATCAATGATAAGGAAGACAACCTCGTCCTCGAGGTGGCGCAGCACCTCGGCGAGAACACGGTTCGGTGTGTTGCAATGGACTCGACCGAAGGGCTGGTTCGAGGAATCCCGGTGAAGGACACGGGGGACGGGATCACCATGCCGGTCGGCAAAGAGGTGCTGGGCCGGATCCTCAACGTGATCGGGGAGCCCGTGGATGAGGCCGGGCCGGTTGTGACCGAAAAGAGATTTCCGATCCACCGGGACAAGCCGGCGTTTACCGAGCAGGACACCCAGGTGCAGGCCCTCGAGACGGGCGTGAAGGTGATCGACCTTCTCGAGCCGTACGCCAGGGGCGGGAAGATCGGCCTGATGGGCGGCGCGGGTGTGGGCAAGACCGTCATCATCATGGAGATGATCCACAACATCGCTACCCACCACGGTGGATATTCGGTGTTCGGTGGTGTGGGTGAGCGAACCCGCGAGGGGAATGACCTCTGGCTCGAGATGAAGGAATCCGGGGTTCTGGAGAAGACCGCCCTCGTCTACGGGCAGATGAACGAGCCGCCGGGAGCGCGTGCCCGCGTGGGTCTCTCGGCCCTTACCGTAGCCGAGTACTTCCGGGATGAAGAAGGCCAGGACGTGCTGCTCTTCATCGACAACATCTTCCGTTTCACCCAGGCCAACTCCGAGGTTTCCGCCCTCCTCGGCCGGATGCCCTCTGCCGTGGGTTACCAGCCGACCCTGTCCACCGACCTTGGGGAGCTCCAGGAGCGGATCACTTCGACCAAGAAGGGGTCGATCACCTCGGTTCAGGCCATCTACGTGCCTGCCGACGACTTGACCGACCCGGCGCCGGCCACGACCTTTGCTCACCTGGACGCCACTACTGTTCTTTCCCGGCAGATCGTGGAGCTTGGGATCTACCCGGCTGTGGACCCATTGGACTCCACATCCCGGATCCTTGACCCGGAGATCCTGGGCATGGAACACTACTTGGTTGCCCGAGAGATCCAGCGGATCCTGCAGCGGTACAAAGACCTCCAGGACATCATCGCCATCCTCGGGATGGACGAGCTTTCCGAGGACGACAAGATGCTCGTGGCCCGTGCAAGGAAGATTCAGCGCTTCCTGAGCCAGCCCTTCTTCGTGGCCGAGGCATTCACCGGCACCCATGGCCGGTACGTGAAGCTCGAGGACACAATCAAGGGATTCAAGGAGATCATCGACGGCAAGCACGACGAGCTGCCAGAGCAGGCCTTCTACATGGTGGGCACCATCGATGAGGTGCAGGAGAAGGCAGAGAAGCTGATGGCCTAGAGTGCCAAAGCACTAGTGCTGAAGCGAGAAGAGCGGTAAGCGGCAGGAAGCGAAACGGAAAAGCCCCCGTCATTCCCGCGCAGGCGGGAATCCTGGGGTGTGGGAAGGGCCTAGAGGCCGACAGGTCAAGGCCAAATGCTTACAGCGCGTCTTTGATTGCAGCAGGCAGGTTGGCAATTGCCTGACAAGGAGATAGAAGATGGCGGACACATTCTTTCTGGATCTCGTGACTCCGGAGCGAACCCTATTCAGTGGATCTGTCCAAGAGCTGGTCGCGCCCGGCGTGCTCGGAGAGTTCGGTGTGCTGCCCGGTCACGCGAACATGCTCGCCGAGCTGACCGCCGGACGGTTGGCCTACAGGGACGAGTCGGGTGAGAAGCTGATGGCAGCTGCGGGTGGGTTTGCCGAGGTGACCGGCGAGAGGGTGACAGTTCTTCTGGACGATGCGGTGTACGCAGAGGATCTCGACCCGGCCGCTCTCGGCAAGGAGATCGAGGACCTCGAGGCACAGGCCCTGCAGCCGGAGGACGACGGCTATGCAGACTGGCAGGAGCAGCTTCGGTGGAAGAGGGCCTGCAGCGAGATCGTGGAGTAGCAATCGCAGTGCAATTCCCTGTCCCGCGGAACCCAGGGCAGGGCTGATTTTTTTTACATAGTTGCAGGCCCCAACAGCATCACGCGATCGAAAAGTGGGCCTACCTCCAGGAGCATCCCACCCGCGACTACTCATACGAAGAACCGTTTGCATTCCGTCCGCGCCGCATCTCTTCTTGAAGCTCCGGAAAATCGATCGACTCGAGTTGCTCCCGTGCGCCCTCTTCCGGCTTCTCCTTGGGGCCCAGTGTGTTCATCAGGAGCAGGGCGGCCAGGAGAAGAAGGCCGAGCCTTGTCAGGCTCAAGAAGACCGCTACGCGTTTCCAGTGAAAAAGGCAGGGAGCGTCCAAGAAAGAATCTCCATCGGACGTTTTCCCTGGTCAGGTACAATGTGGCAACAAACAGGCCAAAGGCCGTGATGAGCAAGAAGAGAAGCGCCAAGAGGTGGTTTCGGTCTGAGCCGAGCAGGATGAATACGTCGATCAGGTCCATAGGTTCCTCTGCCGGCCTCAACTGTGAGGAGCACCCCGAGGCCGAACCCTTGCGGCGAGATCTCACGTCTGGTGGATCGGATGCGTTCCCCTGCTCAGCCAGGCATGAGAACGATCGCCTCGATCTCGATGTCCACGTCCTTTGGGAGGGCGGCAACCTGGACGGCGGCCCTTGCCGGGGGGGTGTTGGGGAAGTATTCCGCGAAGACGCCGTTCATGGCCGCAAAGTCATTCATGTCCTTCAGGAAGACGGTCGTCTTGACGACGTCTTCCAGGCTGGCGCCTGCCGCCTCTGCGATCGCCCGGAGATTGCTGAGAACCTGGCGCGTCTTCTCTTCAATGCTGCCCGAAACAAGCTCTCCGGAAGAAGGGTCGATAGGAAGTTGACCGGAAACGAAGAGCAG
Source organism: Syntrophobacteria bacterium (assembly GCA_030145435.1). GTDB lineage: Bacteria > Desulfobacterota > DSWW01 > DSWW01 > DSWW01 > S015-6. The sequence goes on from JAQYVQ010000579.1 coordinate 3,773, forward strand.
ATTTCCGCACACGATCCCCTGTGAGTACGGGCCGACAGCGGCCGGCGCTGCTTCAGTCACAATCGCCCTTTTTCGGTTCTTCTCTGACATGTTCTGCGTTCCTCCGAAAGCATAAGAAATGAATCGGGGGGCGATCCCTATCCTATGGGAACCGCCCCCCGAGCCGAGTGCGGACAGAAAACGAAGAAGAGTTACTTCACGGAATCGAGACCTGCGAAGATCTTGTCCCGGATCTCCTCCACCTTGCCCACGCCCACGACGCGGACATACTGGGGCGCGCCAGCCTCACCCGTGGCCTCCCACTTCTTGTAGTAGCCGATCAGGGGCTCGGTCTGGTCGTGGTAGACGTCCAGCCGCTTCTTGACGACATCCTCCTTGTCATCGTCGCGCTGAACCAGGGGCTCGCCCGTGGCGTCATCCTTCCCCTCTACCTTGGGGGGGTTGAAGATCACGTGGTAGGTTCTTCCGCTGGCCAGGTGTGCCCGGCGGCCGCTCATCCGCTTGATGATCTCCGCGTCCGGCACATCGATATCGACCACCGCGTCGATCGGGACGCCTGCTTCCTTCATGGCGTCGGCCTGGGGGATCGTCCTGGGAAACCCGTCGAAAAGGAAGCCTTTTTCGCAGTCCGGCTCCTTGATCCGCTCCTTGACGAGCCCGATGATGACTTCATCCGGCACGAGGCCGCCCGCATCCATGTATCCTTTGGCCTCCTTGCCAAGGTCGGTGCCTGCCTTCACGGCTGCCCGAAGCATGTCGCCCGTGGAAATCTGCGGGATCGCATATTTGTCCTTGATGTAGTTGGCTTGCGTGCCTTTGCCCGCCCCCGGGCCACCTAAGAGAATCAGACGCATGGGTGTTCCTCCTTTTCAAAGCTTCTAAGTCCACGATATTCTGAAACTTGTGAGCCTATGTGTATGACGGAAAGAGGGGCCCATGTCAAGTTCAGGGCAGGGCCGAAGGCCATTTGTACAATGATGGCAGGCAGATGCATCCGTATATCGAGGATGATCCCGCACACCCCTTCCCGATTGCCTGCCGCTTTCTGCTATACTGAGCGGATGGCACGAGACCTTTCTTCGTACAAGATCCTGGTGGTCGACGATGAAGCCGATGCGCGATCTTTCATCTGCGCTGTTCTCGAAGACAACGGAGCAACCGTGCTGGAAGCGAGTGATGGTGATGCGGCACTGGAGGTGGCTCGGAGGGAAAAGCCGGATCTCATCACACTCGACATCACCATGCCCGGCAAGGATGGTGGAGCGGTCTTTGAAGAGTTGCGCAAAGACCCGGCACTCCTGGACACACCGGTTTGCATCATCTCGGCGCACCCGGACCTGCGCAGGCTGATCTACCAGAGAACCGTCCCACCCCCCGACGGCTACCTGGACAAGCCCATCGACGAGAAGGGCCTTTTGTTGAACGTGCGCAAGACCTTGACGCTCGCACGCAGGAGACACGCAAAGTGAAGGACATGAGCAAAACCAAGGCACAATTGATCGAAGAACTGGAAACCCTGCGCGTGCGGAATCGTACATTGGAGCA
>JAQYVQ010000598.1 GCA_030145435.1 Syntrophobacteria bacterium
TGCACTTGAGGGCGGCCTGCGTGAGTTCCTGTTTTCGGATTTCACTGATTTCGGTCTTGCGAGCCATGTCTCAACCTCTGTACTTCTCTCCTGTTCACTTGTGAGGCATCAAAGAAGCGAGAAGATATAACCTGATAACACAACATACAAGAATCTTGACAATACGATGGGGGCCATTGTATTATTTTTTGGTTGAGTGGTCAACTAATTTATTTAACAAACAGTCAAATTCTAATACAAACCTGCAGGAAACGTAGAGGCCTGCAAGAAAACGAGCATAAAGGAGGGGGAAGCGATGGGAAAGGACGTATTCGAAGGACTTCAGGCCCTGGTAGGAGAAGAGAATGTCGCACTCGGGCCGGAGGCGGCGAGTCGTTTCTTGAGGGACGGGTCCGAGGCCCCGGGTTGGATTCGGGTTTCTCCTGCCACCACGGAGCAGGTGCAGGCCATCGTGAATCTGGCCCGGGAAACGAAGGTTGGGATCGTGACTTGCACCAACCGGTATGCCCTGGCCGAGGACCTCGATCGTGAAGGGATCTTCATCGATTTCTCCCGCTTTAACAAGATTGAAAGGGTCGACACCCGCAACCTCGTGGCCCACATCGAGCGAGGCGTCACGTGGGAACAACTGAATGCGGAGTTGGCGCCGTTGGGTGTCAAGACCTATGGCCCCGTGGCGGCAAACTCCTCTTCGGTGGTCGAGACGATCGTGGCGAGGGGGGTGGGGAAGGGAATCACCAAACACCATGACTACCCGCTCATGAACATGAAGGTCGTTCTGGCGGACGGTGATGTATTGAAGACCGGCACCCACGGGTTTAATGAGGAGGCCGCCGACGGAAGGAACGAGGGAGGCCCCAACCTTTCACAATGGCATGTAGGTGGGGATGATGTGTTTGGAGTGGTGACCCGGGCTACGATCATGCTGTGGCCGGTATGCGAATCCAGGTCGTGTCTCGTTTATGGCTTCGAGGAGATCGAGGAGGTTCTGAATGCCCTGAAGCAGATCCCCCGGACAGAACTGGGTGTGGAATATGTAGCGATCAACCGGGCGAGTCTGCAACGGTTGTTGGGCGAGGAGGAGGACGCACTGCCTGCCTGGTCCCTGATCGTGGGCTTCGAAGGCAGGGAGAAGCTCGTATCCCACAACGAGGACAGGGTCGGAAGGTTGTTGGAGAAGTATGACTGTTCGCGAAACGACGCTCTTGTTCCTGCGATGACGGAACGACTGGACGAACCCTGGATGGAGGCGAGCGACAACCACACGGCCTTCTTTACCCGTTTCGACCGTGCCATGGAGTTGAATGAGAAGGTCCAGGGGGCGGCAGAAGAGGCGGGGGTCGGGCGTGCCGATGTGGGAAAGATCCTGGTCTCTGTTGACCGTGGACGGGCCGTCTACGCGGCATACGACTGGTTCTGCGAGGAGGATTGTGCCGAGGCACTCGAGGCCGCGAACCTGTCTATCGCCGATGAGGGGGCATTTTTCGATCGACCCCATGGTTCACTGGGGAGAAAGATCTATACGAGTATTCCCAATCATCTCCCGGTGCTGAAGCATATCAAGGGCTTTCTGGACCCGGAGAACGTCCTGAACCCGGGAAGAATCCTCAAAGAGGAGGACAAGGCCTGGGAACCTCCCAAGGTGCCGGAAGGGGAAATCGGCTTGACCGTGGGCAACTTGAAGGAGGTTATGGGAAAGCTCAGAGAGTGCGTGGGAGAGGATTGGGTGAGCGACAATCCCGTGGACCTGATCAATCATGGCCGGGACTTCACGGTCTTTTCAGGAGAACGCCCCAATATCGTCATCCTTCCTGAATCCAAGGAGCAGATTCAGCAGATCATGCGCATCGCGTACGAGCACGGCATCCCGGTGGTCCCCCAGACCACAGGTTTCAATCACGGAGGCCTCACGATATCGCGCAAGGGTGGAATTCTGGTGGATCTCCGGCGCATGGACAAGGTGTGTCACGTCGATGATGAAGCGATGACCGTCACCGTGAGCCCTGCTGTGCGGATGCGGTACGTCTGGTGGGAGGCGGTCAAATACCGGGCGACAGAAGGGGTTCACCTCAAACCGGTCCTGCCCCTGACCCTGGCCAGTGTGTCCCTCCTGTCCAACTACGTCGCGCGGGGTGCGCCGGGCACGGCCGCCAAGCACGGCAACGCCACAGAGATGACGGTAAAGATGACCTGGGTGCTGCCCAACGGGGAGGTCTTCGAGTTGGGCCCCGAGGCCATTCCCGGGGTTGGCAACCTGCCCATACAGTATTGCCCGGGACCGGAGATCAATGGAATGTTCTTCAATGCGGACGGTCAGTTCGGCATCTGCACCGAGCTGACCACCAAGCTCTACCCGGAATACGACAACGTGGTCGAGTTGGAGGAGATGTTGACCGGTATGGGATTCGAGACAGACGGCCACAAGGGCTTCTGCAAGATCATCGATACCATCTACGACGTGTCCAGAGAGAACATCACAGAGTTCATGTACAAAGGTCACCCAGGCGGCTTTGCCCTGGCTATGAACTTCAATATGGACGGGGTAAGTATCAAGGACGCACTCGACATGGCCCCAAGACATCCCCTGGCCCTGATGGTCTCCGGCTATGACGCAGAGGAAATCGGGATCAAGAAGGAAATCCTGAAGGAGATCCTGGAAAGACACGGGTTGATCATTGTGGACCCGAATATGTTCGGGCAGGATTTGGCCGATATGATGTCGACCGATCCCATGAAGATGAGTTTGGGGATCAGGGACAACTTCGCAGGTACCTACAAGGGCGCCTTCCAGTGGACGGCCGCTCAGGTCAAGATGGACCTCCTTCCCGAGATCGCCCTGGAATATGAGAAGCTGGTGGAGAAGTACTGGAAGACCTCGGACCCGACGATCAGCGTCGAGCATGCCATGACCGACACGGCGGTCCAGGGCCCCCTGCCGTACGGACGATGCGGCCCATGCGAATTCGATTACTGGTGGGATCAGGGCAACCCGGAAGAGGTCAAGCGGGCTACGGTGATGATTCACAAGACGAATAAGCTCCTGCTGAAGCACGGCGGGAGTCTGTGGCGCAACATGTTCGGGGCCGGCGAGTACCATCTTCCGATGTGGGGCAAGTATTTCGAGATCCTGAAGCAAACCAAGGCGGCTTTCGACCCGGCCAATCTCATGCACCCGGACGTTCTGCCCCTGACCGACGATTACGTGTGAGAGAGAAATGTTTCATCAGGGTCTGCGACCTGCTTCTGTCCACATTTCGAGAAACCTGCGGGCCACGAGGCGGTGTCCTTCCTCGTTCCAGTGGAGATCCCCTGGGATGAAATATTTCCGGATTGCCTCCTTCGGCGGGTCGTCGTCGGGGATGAAGTCAGGGAAGAGATCGATGAACTGGACGGAACGTTCCTCAGCCCATTCTCGCCACACCCTCACCTGAATCGAATCGCGGTCTTCGTGAAGGATCTGCGTGGGCCACGGGTAGATGACAAGGGTCATGCCGATGCGGTGCCTTCGGAGTAGATCGTGCAGGCGATCCATGTGCTTCCTGGCCTTTCGAAGCCCCATGGCCCCGTAGTCTTCGTAGGCTTCTTTGTCGACCGTCCACAGACTCCGATACTCGTTCGTCGCGTATCGCCTGTCCTCTTCCGTTCTTCGGACGTCCGGGTCCTCGGTGGCCAAGTCGTAGGCCTCCTCGGCGACTTCCCACAGGTTCCGCAGGATCGTGGTGTACTCGTAAAGGAACTCCCTCATGGCCGGTGTCGGGCCCCTGATCCAGACCACTCCCTCCTCGTTTGTGTCGTAGAACACCGCCTCGTCCTGGATGTCCGAAATGTCGAGGAAAACGACCATGTGGTCGAAACGGAGACCTGCCCGGGAGAGGAGATACTCCGTCTTCTTCCAGTAGATGGCGGGTGAATAGGAGACGACGCCTGCGTTCAGGACTTCCACGTTCTTGTCTTCAAGTTCAGAGTCGATCAGGCAGATGAAAGTCTTCTCGTACGGAACGCCGACACCGTACGTAAACGAATCCCCCATGAAGAGGACCCGATACTTGTCGGAGGACAAGGGGACGTGACGAACGCTCCTGTCCCGGAAACCGAGGGAATTCGTGGATACGGAGTGCCTGAGATTCCCCCAGCGCTGATACAGGAATTCTGTGTTGGGTTTGAGGGTGTGGTGGAAGACAGGGGATCGTTCGCCCAGGGCTCTCCGGTCTGCGTATTTGTGGATTGTCCCGTACTTGAACAAGTGATAGACCCCTGTCACGGCGAAGTCGAGCACCAGAGTCACCACAAGGAGGAAGAGGAGGAGGCTTCTCTTCGCGTATCTCAGGATCCAGCCTTTTCTTTGTTTCGACAGACATGTCTCCGTGTCAGTCAGACCCGCGATGTGTTCACGAGGGATCGGTCAGGACCCTCTTCGGATTCGATGGGAGGATCCATGATTTCGCTCCCGGAATAGCACGGAATCCCATACGCATTCAAGAGATGGCCCGGCAGCCACGTTTTCGGAACCCCACGACCCGAATTCGATAAAGAAAATCGGATCTGTTGCCGATCTTCTGATAACAGTTCAGGGCGCAGATCCGGGTATTCTTTGCACCGAAGGTCCCCCTGAAGAGCGAGATATCGGCAAGACCACGCTGACTCGGGTCTTTTCTCGCGAGGAGGGGCACTGTAATGGTGGAGAGAGATGGGATAATTATTATTACATATGACTTTAATAAGTGACTGTAACTATCTATAACTACAAATAATACAGAACATATTGAGAGGTGAAGAAGATCATGGAGATTCCCTTCTGGAAATCTTCCGTTGCGTGCATCTTGGCAGGTGCTTTGTGCCTGGTACCGGCCGGTGCGGCCTTTGGGGCCGAGATCCGGGTCAACGCGGACGAGCGGCTCGGGGAGGCAAACCCCGGGGTGTTCGGCAACAGCGTGATCCTGGGTGGGGAGACGATGGGCTTCAACCGATGGGTCTCGGACGAGCGGGATTACGAGGAGGCCAAGGCCAAGTGGAACTACTATCTTCCCTACCTGAGCGAGATGGGTCCGACGGTATTGCGCTACCCCGGGGGGCTGACGGCGAACAATTTCGACTGGAAGCAGGGGAT
>JAQYVQ010000057.1 GCA_030145435.1 Syntrophobacteria bacterium
ATCCATCTTCTCCATCGCCTTCATGGTCGCCAGGGTCACGTTCTGCGTCCGTCCCTGTGCGCGGAGGGCCTGGGCCTGGCCGTAGTGGATCGTGGTCATGGCAATGCCGAGGATGGCCACGGCCACCATGACCTCGAGCAGAGTGAAGCCCGCAGATGGACCCCTGCCGAAATGCTTTTTCGATAGCCCTGTCCGCATCGAGGATCCTGGGAATAGACCCCTTCGCAGACGCTCGAAAAATGTCCAGATGCAAGGCGCACGAAATCCTGAGGAATGAGGCGTACGTAGTTGGTACGCCGCAGTGACGAAGGATGAGTGCAACGCCGCAGATGGGCATTTTTCGAGCGTCTGCGTCATTCGAAGAGGTCCTCGTAATACTCCTTGAACTCCCACCTCCCCTTGCGAAGGTCCACCCCGCCTCCGTAGCGACTCAGGATCAATGTGTAGAACCGGCCCTGTTTGTCGCCCAGTCGAATCATCATGGGGTCGGTGATGCCGCGGGGCGAGTACCAGTGCGAAAGTTTGCCCTTCTCCTGCTTCTCCTCGGTACCCCGAAGGGGTTCGATCTCCCGGAAGAAGACCCCGTCCTTGAGGGTGAAGCATTTTGTCTTGGACAGGGTGTCCCCTCCCACCACCTCGATCGATTCGTCGGTGAACTGGGCGATCCACCTGCCGGTGCCGGGATCGAATTGGGCGGCCGTGGTGCAGTACCTCCCCTTGTCCATGTCGTACTGGACGACATAGGGGCGGGAGGTGTTGGTCGCCATGGCCGAGGTCAGTTGCAGGGTTTCGGCAAGACGGCGTGTGGCGGTTCTCAGGTTGATTTCGGTGATCATGAAGAGCCGCGGGATGGAAAAGGACGCGAGGATCGCCATGAGCAGCATGACGATGCCCAGCTCGATGAGCGTCAGGCCCTGCGCGGACCCCCTTCCGATCCGGGCCCTTGCCTCGGTTCGATCCGAGCCCCTTATTCCAGATTCCAACTCTCGATGTCCTCGCTCTTCCCCTCTCCTCCGTCTTCCTCGTCGAAGCCGTAGCTCTCGAGGTCGTACTCGCCGTGCGCTCCGGGGTTTATGTACACGTAAGGCCCCCCCCACGGGTCTGCGGGAAGCTTGTCCAGGTAGCCGGACTCCGGGTAGTTCTTGGGGATCTTGCCTGTGGTCGGTTGCGAGACCAGGGCATCCAGCCCCTGCTCGGTCGTGGGGTAGAAGCCGTTGTCCAGCTTGAACAGCTCGAGGGATGTCTGCAGCTCTCGGATTTCCACCTGGGCTTTGGTTCTCCTGGCTTGCTCGGGGCGATCGCCCACGCGGGTGAAGATGACGGTGGCAAGGATTCCAAGGATCACGATGACCACCATCATCTCGATCAAGGTGATGCCTTTCTGGTTTGTCAGGATTCGTTTCATGGGGACGCTCCTTTCGTGAAGACAGCGAAAAACAGAGGATTCTCGCGAACGCTATCGAACCATCTGGTTGATCTCCAACAAGGGCAACAGAATCGAAATGACGACAAAGGACACGATCAGGGCCATGCCGAGGATCAACACCGGTTCCAGCAGGCTCATCAGGGTGGATGCCAGGGTTTCCGCCTCTTCCTCATAGATTTCCGCCACCTTTGCCAGCATCTCCTCCAACTCGCCGCTCTGCTCACCGCTCGCGATCATGTGGATGAGGATGGGCGGGAAGATCCCGCTTTGCTTGAGGGGCTGCGACAGGGAGGCCCCCTCAGTAACGGAGACGCGGGCCGAAGAGATCGCCTTTGCGAAGACGGCATGGTTCACGACGGCCGTAAGGATATCCAGCGCCTTCAGCAGGGGTACCCCGCTGCTCAGCAGGGTGCTCAGGGTGCGCGTGAATCGGATGACGACCCCGAGCATGATCAGCTTGCCGAAGACCGGGATCTTGAGGAGGAGCATATCGTAGTGCTCTCTTCCCTTGGGGGTCTCCCTGTACCGGGCAAGGCCGTAGGCGGCCGCACCCGCGAAAAGAAGCAGCAGATACCAGTAGGCGCGGACAAAGTCGGAGATACCGATCAGGATGACCGTTGGTAGGGGCAGGGCCTGCTCGAGGTCCTCGAAGATGGCCACGAATTTCGGGACCACGAAGGTGAACAGGATGCCGAGCACACCGAAGCCCACGACCGTCATGACGGCCGGATAGATCAGAGCGGCCCGAATGCGGTTCCGGATCCGCACCTGCCCCTCCGTGTACTCGGCGAGCCGGAACAGGACCATCTCCAGCGCCCCGCTCGCCTCGCCGGCGCTGATCATGTTGACGTACAGATCGGGAAACACCTTTGGGAACTCCTCCATCGCAGCGGCCAGAGCACTACCCTCGTTCACGCGTTCCCGGATCTGGGTGATGATCTTCTTGAGCTTCGGGTTCTCGATCTGATCGGTCAGGGCATTCAGACTGGTGACCAGGGGCAGGCCCGCCCTGAGGAGGGTGGCCAGCTGCCGGGTCATCACAGAGATTTCCTGGGTGCGGATCCTCTGGAACAGGTTCTGAAAGGAGATGTCCTGAGACAACCGGCTCTTCTGCGCCTTCTCCTCGGTCACCTCCGTCGGGAAGATGCCGTCGGAGCGCAGCTTCTGCCGGGCAAGCCGGGGGCTTTCGGCATCGATGATGCCGCCTACGGACTTACCGCTTGCGTTGACCCCTTTGTATTCGAATACGGCCAAGACCTTGCTCCATCGTGTACAATAGACGGAAACGAGAAAACGAAAAAAGACGAAACGGCCTGCCCCTGGCCTCGGTCTCCGTGGGCAAGCGGAACGCCTGGCGCAAGGGTGGGACGGAGAAGGCGACGCTACACCGTTACATCCTGGCTTACCCTTGCCACTTCCTGGACGGTGGTAATTCCCGCCACGACCTTCTCAGCGCCATCCTGCCGCAGGGTGGTCATGCCCTTCGCGACGGCCGCCTTTCGGATGACATTGGCGTCTGCTCCCTTGAGGATGAGATTCTGGATCTCATCATCCACCATCAGGAGCTCGTAGATGCCGCTCCTTCCCAGGTATCCGGTGTCCGAGCACTTCTGGCAGCCGCCGCGTCGGTAGAAGTGACCGTTTTGGAGCTGGCAGCGGTCCACCTGGATCTCTTTGAGCTCATCGTCCGTGGGTACGTACGGTTCCTTGCACAGCGGGCAAAGGACGCGAATCAACCTTTGCGCCACCACCCCGGTCAAGGAGGAAGAGACCAGGAAAGGCTCGATCCCCATATCCACCAGGCGCGTGATGGCCGTAGGGGCATCGTTCGTGTGAAGCGTGCTCAGGACGAGATGCCCGGTCAGAGACGCCTGGATCGCGATCTCCGCGGTTTCGAGGTCCCGAATCTCTCCTACCATGATTACGTCCGGGTCCTGGCGCAGGATGGCACGCAGGCCCCGGGCAAAAGTGAGATCGATCTTCGGGTTCACCTGAATCTGCCCGACGCCTTTCAACTGGTATTCGATCGGGTCTTCAACCGTGATGATGTTCTTGTCCGAGGTGTTGATCTCACTCAAGGCCGCGTAAAGGGTCGTGGTCTTGCCCGATCCCGTCGGTCCGGTCTCCAGCATGATTCCGTAGGACATCCGGATGAGCTTACGCATTTGCACGAGTTTGCGCCCGGTCAATCCGATCTCTTCCAGCTGGAGCAGGACCTGCGTCCGATCCAGAAGGCGCATGACAATCCTCTCCCCATGGGCCGTCGGGATCACCGAGACGCGTATGTCCACATCCTTCCCGCCGATCTTGATCCGAATACGTCCGTCCTGGGGCAGGCGCTTTTCCGCGATGTTCAGGCCCGCCATGATCTTGATGCGGGAGATCGTGCTCGACTGGAATCGCTTGGGCGGACGCACCATGTCGTAGAGCACGCCGTCGATGCGGAACCGGACGACCAGCTCCTTCTCAAAGGGCTCGATGTGGATGTCGCTGGCCCTTTGCTTCACGGAATTGTACAGGATGGAGTTGACGAGCCGGATGATCGGCGCCTCGTCCGAGGCATCGAGAAGGTCTTTGGGTTCTTCGAGTTCGGTGCTCAGCAGGTCCATCTCCTCCTCGTGCAGGCCCTCCACCATCTTCTCCGCCGTCTCGGAGATCAGGTCGTAGGAGCGGTTGATCGTGTGCAGCACGTTGAAAGGCCTTGCCAGTACCGCCTGCACGGGCTTCTTGAGCAAGAGTTGGAGATCGTCCATCGGGGCGAGGTCCAGGGGGTCCGAGACCGCCACCTGGACGATTTCGCCTTCGCTTTTCAGGGGGAGCAGGGTGTGTCGCTTGCAGAAGTTGATCGGGACGGTCCGCAGCAACTCGAGATCGAGTTGCTCGTCGGCGATCTCCGGCCAGTAGGGGATATTCAGCTGTCGGCTCAGGGCCTGAAAGACCTCTTCCTCCGTGACCAGCTTCTCATTGATCAGTATCTCGCCAATCCTACCGCCCCGTTGCTGCTGGATTGCCAGCGCATCTCGGAGCGCCTCCTCGTCGAGGGAGGTCGTTTCCAGAAGGATCTGTCCGAGGGCTCTGGGGTCACAGGTCATGGCGGTGTTTTTCCCTGCAGCTACTCATCCGGCAAATCGGGCAGGGCCGGCGAATCAAGCCTGTCGGCCCCCTTGATCGTGACTTCGTACGTCGGCTCGTTCGCTCCCTGCTGACCAGCGTCCTCCAGGGGCGTGTCGTCTACGGGCGTTCCCTCATCGGGCATTTTCTCTGCCGGCGGAGGTTCCAGCTCTTCCAGCTGCGGCGTGGCCATACTGTCCCCCGGCCTGCCCGTGCCCGACCTGCCTTCAAAGGGACGAACGTCCATGTACTCGACCGGCAGGTCGTGACGGTCCTTGTACTCGAGCATCCGGTTCTTCTTCTCCTCGAACAGCCTCTGTACGTCCTGGTCCTCCCGGATGATCGTGGGCGTGAGGAAGATCAGGAGGTTCTGCTTTTCCACGGTGTCCGACTCATAGCGGAACAGCCAGCCGAGCCCGGGGATGTCTCCCAGCCAGGGCACCTTACTCACGCTCGTCCGGATGCGGTCCTCCATCAACCCGCCCACGATGATCGTCTGTCCGTCCCGGACGAGGACCGTGTTCGTCACCTTCCGCTCAGAGGTGGTGGGCCCCACGCGGTTCGGGTCCTGGCCGACCGGGCTGTCGATGAGTGACGAAATCTCCTGGTAGAGCGCGAGCTGGATATAGTCCCCTTCGGTGATCTGGGGGGTGAACCGGAGGGTGATCCCGACGTTTTCTCGCTGAACCGACTGCACGGTGCTCACCGTGCTCTGACTCGTGGAGGTGATGAACGGTACGTTCTTGCCAACGACGATCTCCGCCTCTTCATTGTCCATGGCGATCAGGTGCGGAGTCGACAGGAGGTTCGCCTTGTTCGTCTGGTTCAGGGCGTGAACCACGAGGGTATTGGCGGGCAGGTAGATTGCGTTTCCGAGGTCATCTTCGCCGACCTTGACCTTGTCGAAGATCCCGCCCAGCGTGAGCCCGGACCTGCTGCCCAGATCCAGGGGGAACATTCCCGAGTCGCCCGTCGGGAGCGACCCCGAGGCGAGTGCCGTCGCACCTGCGATCATTTCGTTCGCACCGAGACCATAGTTCGTCCCGCCCAGGATCGCTGAGTCTACGTTGTCCCCGCTCCCGACTGGAATCGCTGTCCGCCACTCGATTCCGAGGTCCTGCAATACCGAAGGCTGGATCTCCATGATGACAGCCTCCACATAGACCTGTTTCCTCCGGATGTCGAGCTTCTCGATCACGTTCTTCAGGGTGAGGTAGTCCCTCGGGGTCGCTACGAGGATGAGCGAATTGGTGGCAATGTCCGCCGTAATGCTGACCTCTCCCTCGAAGGAGGCCATGGTTTTGGCGACCGCCGGGGGGGCCCCCTTCCGGCCGGTCGAGCCGTTCTTCGACAGGGACCTGGCACCCGAGACGAGGTCACTGAGCACCGTGGCCGTATCCTCCGCATTGGAGTACTCCAGGTAGTAGACGTTGATGTTGCCGTACGCCCGGGGGGTGTCATAGTCGAGCTTGTGGATGAGTTCCCGGATCTCCTCGAGCTGCGTTTCGGTCGCAAGGACGATCAGGGAGTTGGTCCGGTCGTCTGCGATGATCTTCCCGCCGAAGCCCTGTGCTGCTGCGGTCTTCCTTTTGGTCGTTCGGCGTGTGGTGCGTTTGGCCTTGGCGGCGGTCGGCGCGGCACCGGGCGCGGTAGAGGAGGCGAGGGTCTGGAGGATCTCCTGGAGCTGGCGAGCCATCGGCTCGGCGGATGCGTATTCGAGGGGAATCACGTCCATGGCCATTTCGTCCGCCCGGATATCCAGCTGCTTCACGATCCGCAGAAGTCTTGTGATGTTCGAGGAGGTCTCTGTGAGGATCAGCGTATTGGTGGGACCGTAGGCGTCGACCTTGCTTGACCGAGACATGAGGGGCTTCAGGATCTTCACCAT
>JAQYVQ010000139.1 GCA_030145435.1 Syntrophobacteria bacterium
CCCAGGAGTCCCAGACCCTTCCGGATGATCCTTCCGACCAGGTCGCAAAGGACCAGCCGGCTCTCCCGGATTCCGTCCGGGGCCTTCAGGAAAGGGACATTCTGGTAGAAACGGTTGTACAGCGAGGCAAGGTCGAACAGGTAATCGGTCAACTGGTTCGGCCTGTAGGACCCGGCAGATCGATAGAGGTGCTCTGGAAATTCCAGGATCGCCTTTGCAATCTGCCGTTCCAGGTCTTCTTCGAGGGATACGGAAACTCCCTGGAGATCCCCCCCATCGTGTTCCTCCCGGTATTTCCGGAACACGCTCTGGATTCGGGCATAGGTGTACTGGAGGTAGGGCGCTGAGTTGCCTTCCAGGGAGAGGGCCTTCTCCCACCTGAACTCGATGGCCGATTGGCGGTTCTGGCACATGTCGGCATAGCGGAGGGCCCCCAACCCTACCTTTAGGGCGATCTCCTGTTTCAACGCCTCCTCCAGGCCGGGGTTCAACCTGTTGGCAACTTCGTAGGCCCTGCGTTCTGCCTCGTCCATGAAGGTCTCGAGGCGGATGACGTTCCCATCACGGGTCGAGAACTTGCCTTCGGGCAGACGCATGATCCCGAACCAGATGTGCTCCAGTTCCACCTCGATCCCGATCCGACGGGCCACGGCGAAAAGTTGGTGAAAATGGAGCTGCTGCCCCTCATCCGTGACATAGAGGATCTTGGAAGGCTGCCAGCGCTCGATGCGATACAGCATTGCGGCGATATCTGTGGTCGCGTAGTTGAATCCCCCATCGCTCTTCTGGATGATAAAAGGAGGCAGGCCTTCTTCTTCGAGGAACACCACCAGGGCGCCATCGCTCCGGCTTGCGATCCCTTTCCCTTCCAAGTCGTCGACGAGTGCCTGGAGGCGGTCGTTGTAGAAGCTCTCGCCAAGGGTAACATCGAAGGAAATCCCGAGCCGTTCGTAGATTCTGTCGAACTCACGCAGGGACGCCTGCACGAACTTCTCCCAGAGCTTACGGTTCTCAGGGTCTCCCTGCTGCAGGCGGACGAGTTCGCCCCGCGCTTCCTCCATGAGCGACGGATCCTGCTGGGCCATCTGGTAGCCCTCCACGTAGACCCTCTCCAGTTCTTCGATCGGAGCCTTCTCAAAGGCCTCCGGATCTCCGAGCCGTCGATATCCGACGAGCAGGATGCCGAACTGGGTCCCCCAGTCCCCCACATGGTTGTCCGCAATGACGTCAAAACCGAGAAACCGGTGCATCCTGTCCAGGGCAAAACCAAGGATCGTGGATCGGACGTGACCGATGTGCATGGGTTTGGCCACGTTGGGGCTCGAGAAGTCGACCACGACGGTCTGCCCCTTTCCGGGCCATTCCACCCCGATCCTCTCGTCCTGAAAGGCCTCCTCTATACGTTCGGACAACCAGGCGCCGGAAAGCCGGAGATTCACGAACCCGGGTCCGGCCACCTCCGCTTTTTCGAGCCAGGGCATTCCCTCCAACCTGGCGGCCAGTTCCTGGGCAACCTCCCTCGGAGGCCTTCCCAGCTTCTTCGCCAGCCCCATGGCCCCGTTGAACTGGTAGTCGCCGAACTTGGGATTCGTCGTAGAATTCACCCGGAGACCCTTCGGATCCGCAACCGCTTCGCCAAGCTGATCCGCAACAATCTCCAGGATCGGATCGGAAAGAAGGTCAATGATCGATGCCATTGTTTCTTATATACCCCCGTCGTTCACTAATTGCCTGTTGGGTTTTTGGCTTCCGTAGCGCAGCACAAACGCATCGCCTATTGTGAAGCTTTTAGCCTGCAGGATCAAGGGATCCCGACCTCTGACATGCTTTCGATGCTCTTCTCTGTTTTCGGCCACAGCCACGCACACCGATGGGGTGGGGCCTCTGCGAGGAGCCCAACAAAACAGAGGCATAATGAATGGTCAATGCTCTATCAAAGTGGCGAGGCATCTGATGGGATCCCCTGTTGCGGCTGGATTCACGCCGGGCGACTTTGTAGACACGGGGGGGAGACGGAGCCCAAGTGAATTCAGACGCAACAGGGGATCCCGCAGAACGCCCCAAAATGATCGAGGCGTGACAGGGATGGCACTGAATTGATTAGCGAACTTCCATTTGCTACGCTATTGGACAAACGCAGCATCAAGGAAGGGAAAGTTTTCTCGTGGGAGCCGAAAAGGGCAAAGTATACCTCGTGGGCGCCGGCCCCGGGGATCCCGGTCTGATCACGCTCAAGGGGTACAGGCTGTTGCAGATGGCCGATGTGGTGGTCTACGACCGCCTCGTCCACCCCGAGATCCTCTCCGAGATCCCACAGGAGACGGAGAAGCTCTACGTCGGCAAGGAATGTGATCACCACACGGTCCCTCAAGACGAGATCAACGCCTTGATCGTCCAGAAGGCCAGAGAGGGAAAGATCGTCGTGCGCCTGAAGGGCGGGGACCCCTTTGTCTTCGGAAGAGGGGCAGAGGAGGTGCTCTACCTTGTCGAAGAGGGAATCGAGTGGGAGGTCGTCCCAGGTGTTACGTCGGCAACCGCCGTGCCCGCTTACGCCGGCATCCCGATCACCCACCGGGAATTCTCTTCCATGGTCTCGATCATCACGGGCCACGAAACCTTCTCCAAGGATCTCACCCAGCTTCGCTACGACCTGATCGGTCCGAACGACAGCACTCTGGTCATCCTGATGGGAATGACCAACCTGAAGAAGATTGTCGAGCAGCTCACCCTTCACGGCAGACCCCCAGAAACGCCGGCCTGCATCATTACCTGGGGCACCTATCCGGAACAACAGGTAATGACCGCCACCCTTGGGGACATCGTGGAGAAGAAGGAAAAGGCCGGATTGAATCCCCCTGGGATCATCGTGATCGGGGAGGTGGTTCGGCTCCGGGAAAGGCTCATCCGCAAGAACGATCCATGAAGCCTCCGATCGAAACGACCTACCCGCTTTCCCTCGATCTCAGGGACAAGCCCGTCCTGCTGGTCGGAGGGGGAGAGGTGGCCTTCCGGAAGGCCCAGGGCCTGTCAAGGTCAGGCTGCCGGGCGACCGTAGTCGCCCTCGAGTTCTCCCCGGCCTTCCAGGCCTGGCTCGAACAACAGAGCTTCCAGGTCGAACGACGTGCTTATCGTAGCGGAGAGGCGTCTCAATACTTCCTCGTGATCTCTGCAACGGACGACGCAGAGGTAAACCAGAGTGTCTTCGAGGATGCCCAACGCGCAGGCCGCCTGATCAATGTGGTGGACCAGCCCGGACTCTGCAACATCTACATCCCGTCCCGGATCGAGCGGGGCAGCCTGCAGGTATCGATCTCCACCGGCGGACAGTGCCCGGCCTTTGCCCGCTGGCTTCGCCGAGAACTCGAGGCAGCGATACCGGAGCGGTACGGCCTTCTCCTGGACAGAGTCGCAGCCATTCGCGCCCGCATGAAGGAAACGGTCCCTTCACCAGACGCACGAAGGCGAGTCCTGGAAAGGCTCTTGCGCTCCGAGGCGACACGCAGGTTCCTCGCCGGAGATGATCAGCTTCTGAACAGAATGGAAAGGGGATGGGAACGGGCCAAACCGAAACGTAGGTGACCAGGCACACAGGCGAAGGTGAATCGCCCGTGTGCCCTCGCTCATCAACCTCTAGGTCAAGTTTCGGTCAGCGTGATGGCCGACTCCGGGCACGTTTCGACACAGCTCTCACAGCCCAGGCACTCATCGATGTTCGCAACCTCAGACTTCTCGTCCTTCATCTCGAATACTTCCGCGGGGCAAATATCCACACACTCCCCACATCCGGTGCACTTTTCTTTGTCGATCGTGAGCTGGTACATATCGGTTTCTCCTGTGTGAGTAGGTTTGCCTTTCATCAGCCAATGGCCAAAGCGGTCCGAAAAGCCCCGCCACCTCTGCTTAGGATGCCGCCTCTTCCTTCACGGTAACGGCAATCTTGAAAAGGACCGTGAGAATCAGGAACCCGATGGCCCAGACGCCGAGCGTGATCATGACTTCGGGCAACGTAGGCGTATATTCCACCACGTGCTCGAGAGGATTCGGAATGAATCCCCCAACCACCAGCCCCATGCCTTTGTCGATCCAGGTGGAGAAAAAAACAGCCACAACCGCGAAGGCGAGTATGTTCTCGTTCTTCCGCGTTCCGGGATTCACGAGCAAAATGAGGGCGATCGCTGCCAATGCGGTCGACGTCCACATCCAGGGAATCAATGCGCCGTGTCCCTCCAGTCCGGCATACAAGTATACCAGGGGATGCATGTGGCCCGGAATCTGGCTGTAGAAGGCCGTGAAGAACTCCAGGCCCAGAAAGAACACGTTGAGGCTCATCGCATAGGTCACGATCTTGGCCAGGGTCTGAATCGCCTCTTTCCCCGGATCGAACCGGGTCGTCTTTCTCACGATCAGACACAGGATGATGAGCAGCGAAGGTCCTGACGCAAAGGCGGATGCGATAAACCGTGCCGCCAAGATCGCGGTCAGCCACAGGTGCCTTCCCGGGAGACCGGCGTACAGGAAGGCCGTAACCGTGTGAATGCTCACGGCCCAGGGGATGGAAAGATAGATGAAGGGCTTGATCCACTTGGGCGGGGCCACGCCCTTTCGCTCGCAATCCAGGGAAATCCACCCGATCACCAGATTCAGGAGCAGGTAGCCCGTAAGGACCATAAAATCCCAGAACATGACCGAATTGGGCGTCGGATGGAGGAGCACGTTCAGAACCCGGAGCGGCTGCCCCATGTCGACGAAAATGAACAGCATGCACATGGCCACGGAGGCGATGGCCAGGAACTCGCCCAGGACCGTTATCTTCCCGAAGGCCTTGTAGTCGTGCAGATAGTAAGGCAGGACCACCATCACCGCGGAGGCGGCAACGCCGACGAGAAAGGTGAACTGCGCGATGTAGAGGCCCCAGCTCACGTCTCGGCTCAGCCCTGTGATGCCCAGGCCATAGAAGAACTGCCACAGGTAACAAAGGACCCCCACGCCGATCACACCGAGCAGGACCGCGATCAACCCATAGTACTTCCGACCACCAATCAGTGCCTTGTCAATCATAGTCCCCTCACACGATATAGTAGATCTGTGGCATCGTTCCCAGCTCTGGTTTCCGCCGGAGGCTATAGTGTTCGTGAAGGACCTCTCTCACCTCTGAATGCGGATCCTCCAGGTCGCCGAATATCAGCGCCTTTACCTTGCACGCCTCGACACAGGCGGGGGGCTTGCCCTCAGCCAATCGCTCCGCGCAGAAGTTGCACTTCTCCACCACGCCTCGCATACGGGTAGGGAAATCCTCCCGAGCGTTCTGGACGAAGGGCCGGGGGTCTCGCCAGTTGAAGCTCCTCGAACCGTAGGGGCATCCCGCCATACAGAACCGGCAACCGATGCAGCGATGGAAGTCCATCAACACGATACCATCGTCCCGCTGAAACGTGGCCCCGGTGGGGCACACCCGCACACAAGGCGGGTTGTCGCAGTGGTTGCACAACGCGAGGAAGGGCGCACCCTCGAGGCTCTCCGATGTGAACGGATGGTGTTGGTTAGGACAAATGTGCTCAAAGGTGTCTTGCCAGATCCACTTGATCTCGTCCTTCGGGTTTCCGAAGTCAGGCACGTTGTGGACCGTGTGGCACGCAATGCTGCAGTCCTTGCAGCCGTCCTTGTGTATCTTCTCGATGCATTTCTTCGTGTCCACAACCATGGCCCATCGCTTCCCGACAAGGGCTCCTTCGTTTGGCCTGGCCTCCTGGGCCTCAACCTGACCCTTGAAGACCAGATCCGCGGCCGCCTTGCCACCGACCCCCACCAGGGTCCCCAGCCCGGTGATCTTCAAGAAATCTCTTCGATTCACGCCCATTATTTTTTCTCCTTCGGCTCAACGTGGCAGTCCCAGCAGTAGGGCTTCACACTCGCGTAGTTGTGGCACCGGTCGCAGAACTCCGCTTTGTTCGGATGACACTGCATACACGTGTTCTGAAGACTCATGTTGTAGGCCTTGCCGTTCGCTGCCACATACTCCCGATTGCCTTCCCGGACGACCGAGTCCCTCCAATCGTTCAACAGGGTCATGTGCATGGCGGTCATCCAGGCCTTCGGGGCCACACACTCTTTTTCCTGCGTGACGATCTTCGGCTCAGGTTTGTATTCCGCCTTCCCGGTCACCACGTTGTACCAGATCGGCGAGGTGACAAGCGCAAGGAAGAGTACGAGTCCGGCTACGATTTTTCCTCCATCATACATCCTCGTCACCCTCCATCTCGTTCAGGGGATCACCACGCATATCGAGTTCCCGCTCCTTCTCTCCCTTCATGACCAGGGCGTTACCCACCAGCTCGTGTACGCCCGTCACGACCACCCCGGGGGCCCAGTAGTCTGCCAGTGGGATGAGTGTGGCCCGGTCGATGGCACAGACACATGCGAGTCGGTTGACGTCGTGCTTCTCCTGAACGTGACGGAGCGCGTTCCCCCGGGGGAAGCCCCCGCGCATCCGCATCTCCATGTTCTCGTCCGTACCCAGCCCCGCGCCACCGGCACAACAGTAGGTCTGTTCGCGGATCGTGTTCTCCGGCATTTCGTAGAAATGATTGCATACGCTCTTGAGAACATGACGCGGCTCCTCCAGAAGCCCCATCGCCCGCGAGGGGTTGCAGGAATCATGGAAGGTCACGCGGAGGCTGTCGTTACGGCTCGGGTCGAGCTTCACCTTGTTGTGCTTCATCAAATCGGCCGTGAACTCAGCGATGTGAACCATCTTCGTGCTCTTCGCGTTCTCGAACTTGGTCCCCGTAATGGGAGAGACCGGCTCCTCGAGGAAGTCTGCAGGGCCGTTCATCGTGTCCATGTACTGATTCACGACACGCCACATGTGGCCGCATTCGCCCCCCAGGATCCACTTCACGCCCAATCGCTTTGCTTCCGCGTAGATCTTCGCGTTCAGTTGTTTCATCAACTCGTGCGAGTTGAAGAGCCCGAAGTTGCCACCCTCTGAAGCGTAAGGGCTCCACGTGTAGTCGAGGCCGATCTCGTGGAAGAGCATCATGTAGCCCATCAGCGTGAACGTCCCGGGATCCGCAAAGTAATCACCCGATGGGGTAACGAAGAGGACGTCGGCCCCCTTCTTGCTGATCGGAAGGTTCACCTTGACCCCGGTGATGTCCTCGATCTCGTCCTGGAAAAACTCGAGAGAGTCCTTGAAGGTATGGGGCTGGATCCCAAGGTGATTTCCCGTCCGCTGGCAATTGGCGGCCGGTTCGAGGGCCCAGGTGATGTTGAGCCCGAGGAGATTGAGAAGCTCCCGCGCCATCATCGTGATCTCTGCCGTGTCGATCCCGTAAGGGCAGAAGACCGAACAACGGCGGCACTCCGTGCACTGATAGAAGTAGTAGAACCATTCCTTGATCACGTCTTCGGTGAGCTCTCTCCCACCCGCCAGTTTCCCCAGGATCTTTCCTACGGCGGTAAAATCATTCCGGTAGACAGATCGAAGGAGCTCCGCCCTGAGCACGGGCATGTTCTTCGGATCCCCGGAACCGATGAAGAAATGGCATTTGTCTGCGCAGGCGCCACACCGGACGCAGATGTCCATGAAGAGCTGGAACGACCGATACTTGCTCAGCCGGTCCCGCATGCCCTCGAAGACGATTTCCTTCCAATTCTCCGGCAGCTTCCAGTCCTTGTCGTGGGGCTGCCACTCCCTCGGGTTGGCCATCTCGAGGTATTCGAGATGCTTCGGGGCGCAACTATAGCAGTAAGTGCCTTTCCGGAAAGCCACAGAAGGATCCATCCAATCCTGTTTGGGCGGATCGTAGTCGAACTTCAGTAGATCCTCGGGCTTGATATCGAGTTCTTCTGATGACATCTTTCTACCCCTTGTCTAGTGGAATGCCAGCCGCTTCGATTTTGTCCCTGTACTCCTCCTCCCACTCCTCGTAGGTGTGAACATGGACAGGATAGTTCCAGGGATTGACGTGCCTGCGCGCGCGGCTGTCGTTTGATAGATTTCGGGTCGGGCTGAGAAAGACTCCGCCCATGTGCATCAACTTGCTGAACGGGAAGTAGACCACCAGTGCGCTGACAAGGAACAGATGTATATAGAACAAGGAGCCGATCCCGTCCGGAACGACCGGATGGAACCCGATCAGCCCCATCGTCAACTCCTTGGCCTTCACGACGTCCACCTTGAGGAAATAGCGCATCAGGATCCCAGAGATCACGATCCCCAGCAACAGGAAGAGAGGGAAATAGTCGGCGGCCAGAGAGATGTAGCGAACCTGCGGGTTTGCGAACCTTCGAAAGAGGAGATAGCCCAGGGCCCCTAAGATGATGAGGCCTGTCATGTAGACCACAGGCGCACCCACCTGGAAGAACCCGTCCAGAACCTGCACCAAGGGCACGAAGAACACGACCGGCTCGGTGAAGAAGCGGAAGTGGCGCAACAGGATCACGAGAAAACAGTAGTGGAACGCAATCGCACCCAGCCAGAGAAAGAAATTCGCGCTGTATACGATCCGTTTTCCCCCGGGCGCCTTGTCATCACTCGCCAGGGAAATGCTCGTGTTGCGAAAGAGCGAACGAAACGCCAGGACCTCCAGCGCCATTCGCGCGGCCGTCCAGAGGCCATTCGGGGGGCTCTCGAGAGGGCTGGACTTGATCCAGGGGAGAGATTTCTGCTGGCCGCACACCGTCGTGATCCGGAAGGGAACCGGAATCGTGGCCCATTTCAGAACCCTGTAGACAATTCCGATGAGGAACACCGAGACCGCCGCGTACGGGACGATCACCCCGAACACAACCTGGAGACCTGCCGCCGACACGCCCAGAAAGGCGAGCAGCACCAGGACGACAACCGCGAAGAGAGCGTACAAGGCATTCATCTACCGACACCTCGCTTAGGATGAATACGGATTTCCTACCGGTTTCTTATTACGAATCCCTCGAAGGGGCGTCCTCGTCTTCCTTTCTCTTCTGGAAAACACGATCCGTTCGTTCCAACAGCCTGAGAGCTTGTTCTCGCATCCGCTTCACCTCACTGACCCGGAGCTCGTAGATCTCCTCACGGCACCCCATGTAGACGTCGAAGGCACGGAGCGCCAAAGCGTCGATACGCGTCTCGAGGAGCAGCAGTTGGTCATGGAGATGGTTTTCCCGGATCTCCTTGCCCAGCACTTCCCGGATGACCCCCTTCAGGGAAAAGACAAAGGCGAGCGCTTGGGAAGGGGAAAAATCCTGGACCGCACGGATCCGAATCACCTTGTCCAGGAAGTCGTTGAGCGCCTCAGGGCTCTGCCCCTCTTTCAGAAGTGCATCATAGACACCTTCGACCCCCTGAAGGATCGTGTGTCTCACCGGATTTGCGAACGGATCCTTTCCCTTCTTCAGGAACTTCGACGTGTCCTCCGGATACGTCTCCAGAATCACATCGAACCATTTTTCAACGATGCGGGCCCTCTTCCGGGACAATAAATCTCGCAACATCACGGGTCCGACGACTTCCTTTCTGCCGGGTGAGCAAAGGATGAATGCGGGTTCAATAGCGAGCAGCGGCGGTGTGGTCTGCCGGCCTTGCGGGCCGACAGACCACACCGTCTGGATCGAACCCTGATGGATCGTTTCCCACGTCTTGCAAGGCACAGGGCATGGAGCTTACCTGCTACCGAGCCTTCTCGTGGGTGAATTCCCTTCTGGCCACAGTCCCGGCGGAGGCCCGGGGGTTCTCAAGGCTACGCCATAAAAAAACCCGTCCTTCGCCGATTCCGGGGTTCGCAAGGAATTAGACGCACCCGGTGGGTTTGGGCAGACCGGCTACCTTACACGCACCCTTTGCAGGGCCGGACGGGAAAAGCTCATAGATGTACTTGAGCTTGAAGCCTGATTCCTTGCAGACCTTCCGGACCATGGGGGCGATACCGAACTTCTGGTAGTAGTCACGAATGTAGTTCACCAGGTGCCAGTGATCCTCGCCCATCGCCTCGACACCTTCGGTCTTGGCCAGGTCAGCGGCAACTTCCTCGCTCCAGTCCTCTGGTGACTGAATAAATCCATCCTCGTCTACGTTGACCTCTTTTCCGCCTAGCGTTTGCGTTGGCATTGCTTTCACCTCCTGCGCGATAAGGTTTTGCCTGCTTGTGATGAATGTTCCTCGCCTCTATGATACAGCAGTCCCAGTGGCTGCTCGATTCAGGAAAGAATCCGCCCAGTGAGATTCCCCCAGTGCGTGCAGATGGGAGAACGTCGCATAGGCATTCTTGTAACAAAGGCCCTCCCTGGACCCGTCAAACCCGTATCCCCTCTCCACCCGGCATGCAAACCGTAACGCCTCTTCCTTCCAATCCCACATCCCGGCATAGTGAAATTCGTGCCCCTTCAGCCGGGTCCCTTTTGGAAAGACCGGATTCTCCTCCTCGACCTGGAGCAGGGTGTACCCGTGCCCTTGAGGCTTCTCGTGAAACCGGTACACAATCGGAAAAACATCCACGAGCGGGTAGAGGTGCCCCTGCCATTCCAGGCCCTTGCCAAGGTAGATGGCCCCGCCGCACTCCGCGTAGACCGGAAGTCCGTTCTCGACCGCTTCGTGGACCGATTTCTTGAAAGATTGGTTTTCCGAAAGCGCCTTCGCCTGCGTCTCCGGAAACCCGCCTCCTATGTACAACGCGTCGAGGTCCGGCAAGACCGGATCGCGGGAGGCTTCCACATCGACAACTTCCGCTCCCCTGTCCCGCAGGGCCTCGATGTTCTCGGGATAGTAGAAGTGAAAGGCCTTGTCCCTGACCACCCCAACCCGAATCCCCGAAAATCGAGGGGCGCCTGCCACAGGGCTCTCCCGCACTTCGTCCTGTTCGGGATCCCGAGCCGGCATTGCCGCACAATGTCTCTTCGCCACGTCCCACATGGAGTCGACGTTCACGTGGGCCTCGATCAGGCCCCTGATCGCATCGAGTGTCTCCTGGACAGCGCCATGTTCCTGGGCAGGAAACAGCCCGAGATGCCGCTCATGGAGCTGTATTTCCTTTGCCCGTGGGACGGCTCCCAACACAGGGATGTCACAGTATTTTTCGATGCTCGTCCGCACGATCGTCTCGTGGCGGGGGGTGCCCACCTGATTCAGAATGACCCCCTGTATCGCGACGTCCTCGTCCAGGACCTGGCAGCCTTTGACCAGAGCTGCCACGGTACGGGTTGCTTTGGTACAATCCACTACAAGGAAAACAGACAGCCCCAGGATCTTGGCCAACGCAGCCGAACTGTGTTGACCCTCCACATCGACCCCATCGAACAAGCCGCGGTTTCCTTCCACGACGGCCATGTCGGTTCCACCCGTCCTCGCCTTGAAGGATCGAAGGACTCCTTCTTCCCCCATCAGGTAGGTATCCAGGTTGTAGCAGGGAACCGATGCCGCAGAAGCGAGCCACGCCGCATCGATGTAGTCAGGGCCCTTCTTGAAGACCGAAAGGCGCTTTCCCTTCGAGCGCCACGAGGCCAAAAGGCCCAGGCTGACCAGGGTCTTACCTGCTCCACCTCTGAACGCCCCGACTAGGATACGCGGAAACTGATTATGCATTTCTCGAAACCGGAGAGTTTTGAAGCCGTTTCTATTGGGTTACCACCGGGAGGGAACTGAATTCTCTTCCGTGCCAGCCAGGTCTCAAGTGTTCCTGCGCCCGTTTGCGCGGAGGAATCGCCGGCAACCAAGCGGCTTCTCGTTACAAACGTTGCTCAAAGCGGATCCTCGCTCGAACACCGCTCTGTAGGGTCATCCTATTATTGAATGACGACTCATTCATTAATCGTTATTTTTAGCACATCCTTTCGACGCTTGTCAACAACACGGGAAGAAAGCCGGAGCGTTAACACATGGAATCCGGCCGGTTCTGTTGGGTTCTTTTGACTCCCTTCAACCACTTTGCTAAACTATGAATTTAACAACAAAAAAAAGAGATCTTGCGTGCCCAAGGGGCCGAAACGAAGGAGACAGAATCGATGGCCGAAACGGAGTTTATGTGTCCCCACTGTGATCAGAAGATGCGGAAATGGCAGGCCCCGGACGACTCGAACTGGGGTGGAGAAATAAAATATGTCTGTTTCAACGACGAATGCCCATACTACGTGCGTGGCTGGGTCTGGATGGACGAGAAGTATGGGACCAAATCTTCCTACCGGCACAGCGTCAATCCGGATACTGGGGGTTCCAGCCCCCTCCCGGTCGCATCGCCCGATCATATGAAACCAGGCATCGTGGACTAGGAGGCTGTCGAGAAACGGCCATCTGCGGCGTTGCACTCATCTTTCGTCACTGCGGCGGACAAGAGTCCTGCCTCATTCCTCAGGACTTCGTGCGCCTTGCATATGACCATTTCTCAACAGCCTCCTGCAGCGGGTATTCTTCAACACCCTGCTAGGCCGGGGATTCTCGTAATTCCAGGACGGGATCGCCGAAAAGGGAATAGGCAAGCCACGTGTAGGCGAACCGGAGCAGGGCCTCGTCGCTCCGTCGCATTTCCTCCTGCCTTGCTTCCCGGATGGAAAACAGCGACAGGAATCGCGTGCCGAACACGAACTCGCGAAAACGGTCCAGGCTGTAACACGCCAAGAAGAACATCTTCCATTTCGCTGGAGCGAGATCCTCCCGGCTCCCGGGCCTGTATCGGGACAGGAATTCCATCCACAGGTCGTTCATTTCGTTGTAGGCGCCCAGGCCCTGGTCCTCCATCCACGCCTCCGCCGTCCACAGTTCCCCCTCTTCAAAGCCGAAACAATGAGGCTCCCGTACGAGGAAATGCTCCTCTTCGACCCGGGTCGGGTCCGAGGGCGAAGGTGAGCGGCGAACTGCCCTGCCGAGAGGATAGGCCCTGCAAGCCCCCGGCCGGTCTGCGTAGATGCGGCACCCTTCCGGGGTCACGAAGGGACAGGAACGGGCGGCGCTGTCCTCCATCTTGAGCTTGACAACCGGAATCTGCCAGGTCGGGTCCGTGTCCTGCACCGTGTGGCGATCGAGAAAGGCCGTGGAATCCATGGCCAGGCCTCTCTTGACCCGCAGCACATCGTAGGGGGTCAGGACCAGGTGCAGATCCCTGCAGCAGTCGGTAAAGCACCGTACCCCCTGATGACAGGCAAATCGATACGACTCACCCTTTGGCAAGGGATCGAGCATCTCGCCGGAGTCATCGGTGGGCTTGGATGTCTCGCTCATTCTTCCTTGTCCTTCGGATTCTCCGACACCCCGGTCGGATTCTCCGACACCCCGGACTCCACCCCCATGGCCTTTCGCTTACTCTCGGCAACCTCTTCCCGGATGGGCAAGACGTCTCCGCAAACCAGGCCGAAGCGTATCCACCGAAAGGCGAGATCCAGGAGGGCAAGCTCATCCGTCTTGATCTCCTCGATCGTCTCCTCCTCCACATCGAACACCTCGAGGAAACGCGTCTCGAAGACGAAACGCCGGAACGTGTCCAGATCATAGCAGGCCATCCGGAACATGTGCTGGACCCGCGGGTCATCGATGCCCGCCTCCGCCAGCCTCGGGTAACGGGTAACCATCTGAAACCTCAGGTCCATCTCCTCATAGGGGGCCACTTCCTGGGTCTTCAACCACTCGAAAAGATCCAATTCATTCGGCTCCCCGCGGCCCTTGCATCTGTCTTCCCCCACGAGAAAGTAATACCCTCCCTTGTCCCCCATCCAATCCAGGGGATACATGCGGCAAGCCCAGGGACGGTCCTCGTAGATCGTGCATCCCTCGTCCGTCACCAAAGGGCATCGCCTGTCACTCTCCCCCATCACGAGTTGGATAACCGGGATCCCTCCCCCGGGCGGCAACAGGGTCTTCGTGTACTTGTCCAGAAACTCGTCGGACGGGATTCCGAGTCGATCCTTCATCCTGAGAATATCGTACGGGGTCAGGAAGATGTTCACGTCCTGGCAGCAGGTGGTAAAGCAGGAAAGCCCGGGCCTGCAGAGGAATTGTATCTTGCTGTCTTTCTCGAGCAGATCTTCCGGTTGAGGCTTGGACTCTTCTTCAGGAGTCTTCATCGTTCGCTCCTCTTTCAAACATGTGATGTATGGGAATTGGCTTTCTAGCAGGCCGTTCAAAAAGGTCCAGATGCAAGGCGCGCGAAACTTGCCCCCGCGAAGGCGGGGGTCCCGAGAGCGCAGTGTGCATGTTTCCGCCGCAACCGAGACGCTGGGGGATTGCCACGCTTCGCTCGCAACAAGCGCCGCAGATGGGCCTTTTTCAACGGCCTGCTATGAGCGAGAATGTCCCGGCAGGGTAATCGTGGAACAGCCCCCGGAAGGACACGATCTATGTTGTAGCGGAGAGGCGGCCGAGTCCGCTCCCTGACCGCTGCCATCGGCAACGACGGAGTTGACGCGGCTGACGACCCGCTGAAGCTCGGTCGATCCACAGTCCGAGCATTTCATCTCGATCTTATCCTTTGTATTCCTCACGAGCAGTTCGGTCAGTCCTCGACACTGCTGGCATACGAACTCGTATATGGGCAAACCGTATCCTCCCTTTCATCAACGCCTCGCTTCAGGGTAAGCGCTCCATAGAAGCGAAGGCGGTCTCATCCAGGCAAACGTATACTAGATTATAGCAACTCGCCCGGTTTTTTTCAAAGGGCGTGCCATTCTTCTATTCATCTCCCTCGGCGGGCCACTCTTCATAAAAGGGGTTCTGTCTCAATTGGCAGCTTCGGTTCCCGTCCTGCCACTTCTTCCAGGACTGGATACGCTTCTTGGCTTCTTCGGCCGAAATGCCCAAAAGTCTCCGCACCTCCCCCTTGGGAATGCAGCACGTGAAATAGGCATAGTGCACCAGATCTTCGAGCATGTTCTCGGTCAGGCCCTCTTCGGAATCCAGCAACCCCTTCTTGATCAGGATCGCCCGGATCTCTCGGAGGCACGCATTTGGATCGTAGGTTGAGGGAGTTTGGGGCATGGGTTTTATCTTCCAGATTCGCAGATTTCAGATCTCTTGCACTTATAAGCTATTAGCTGTTAGCCTTTAGCTTTTAGCCCACCCCTCCGCCCCTGTTTCGCTGCATCTCGAGGGAGGTGGAGGGGAGCTAAGAGCTAACAGCTAATAGCTATTTTATCCCACCGAGCAAACAACATCCAGCTTGCTTTCCGGCAAGCCGGTCCCGGATACGACCGAAGGGAGCCCCGATGGCCTCAATCAAGGAAATGAAAGAGCTTCTTCTGCAGTGCCGGGCAGAGGGAGAGGAAAGGCAGGTCGCCAACCTTGCCTACAAGCTCGGAGATACCTACCGGGAGAAGAGAAAGTGGGAGGAGGCCTTGCCCCTGTTGGAAGAATCCCTCGAACTGTGTAGAAGGCACGAAAACCCGGAGGGGGGAGCCGTTGTGGCCCTGTCTCTTGCCGAACTCCATCTGGAGCGGGACGATCCCGACCAGGCGGAGCGGCTGGCAAGCCCCGCTCTCGTCTTTTTCAGGGAACGGGAGGACATCAAAGGTCAGGTCAAGGCCTCTCTTCTCCTGGGTGACATCCATTGGGCCAAAAGAGAACCCGAGGCCGCGATTCCTTACTACGAGGAGGCCTTGAGTCCCTGCAAGGAGCGCGGGGACGTGACGGGGACGGCCTCCTTGCTCGATCGCCTGGCAAAGATGCACCGTCTCCTCAACAAGGAGGAACAGGCCCTCGCCTACTTCCAGGAGTCTCTCGGCTGCTGGCAGAAGCTCGAGGTCCCGGACCGGGAAGCCATGACATGGGCAAACATGGGGGATATCTGCAAGAGGCGGGGAGACATCTCACGAGCCATCCGCTGCCACGAACAGGCCCTGGCCCTACACCGGCACCTGAAGAACCCGAAGGCTGTCGAGGCCCTGGAAAAGGAGTTGGAGGCTCTGCAGAGAGGCTGTTGAGAAACGGCCATCTGCGGCGTTGCACTCATCCTTCGTCACTGCGGCGTACGGTGTACGCCTCATCGTTACATGGACCCCCGCCTTCGCGGGGGCAGGTCTCGCGCGCCTTGCATCTGACCATTTCTCAACAGCCTCTACGACGAGGTGCTTTCGACACCCTCATTAGGCTTATTCTCGGTCAGACGGCTTCTTGCCGATCTTCGTCAGCCAAAGGCAGAAATCCTGCATGCCCTGGCAGCGTTCTTCCCCCTTGGAGAGGCCGTAGCAAATCTCCCGCGCCCCCTGAACATAAGCGGAGTGAAGGGTTCCATCCTGCCCCTCCTCCCTGCTCTTGTGCAGAAGGAATTCTTCGAGTTGCAGGGCCGC
>JAQYVQ010000206.1 GCA_030145435.1 Syntrophobacteria bacterium
CATGTACCTCTACAACACCTTCGAGATGGTCGCCAAGCTCCCCCGGGCCGTCAAGTTCAAGATGTTGACATCCATGCCTGCCTACTACAAATACAGCAAGGTCTTCTTTAACCGGCTGGGACACGGTATCCCGGGGTATCCCCGCGACTGGATGGAGGAATTCACGCGGGATTGATCGCCATTCCTCTAAAAGACGATGTCCATCGGGCTCTTATCGTCCGATTCCACGGACTTGGCGATTCCGTACACCTCCGGCAGGATATTGGCAACAAAGAACTTGGCCGTCTCGATCTTGTTGTAATAGAATTTCGCATCGACATGTTCTTGAACGAGTTTCCTTTTGCCCGCATCATCCTGCACCCCTTTGTCTGCATAAAGAGTCTGCAGCTTTTCATGGGCCAGCAGGGCCTGATCAAGGATGAAGTAGCTGCAGGCGACATGACCGAACATGAAGAGATAGGGAGTGGCGTATTGTAACGGATAGTTGATGTCCCCGGTCATCCCTTTTGTGCCCAGGGTTATCGTGGTTGCAACCAGTTGGTCCTTCGCCTCCCCCAGCAGCTTGAAATGCTTCTCCAATGCAGGGTGACCGCTGTTCCTTTCCACAAAATCACCCAGTATGCCAACGAAATTCTGAAACAGGCCGCCCTTGCGCATGGCCACTTTACGTCCCAGGAGATCCATGGCCTGGATTCCGGTGGTCCCTTCATAGATGGTACCGATCTTGGCGTCTCGCAAGAGCACGGAGACCCCGTATTCCTCGCAGTAGCCATACCCGCCGTGAACCTGCAGGGCCAGGCAGATGGAATGGAAGGCCATCTCCGTGGAATAGCCCTTGCAGATGGGTGTGAGCAGTTCGACGAGATCGATGTAACGCTGCCGTTCTTCGTCATCGGTGGTGTGATTGGCACGATCGAGCCAATACGAAACAGAATAGATCAGGCCGCGGGTGGCCTCCACGATAGCCTTTTGGGCCAACAACATGCGGCGAACATCCGGATGTTCGACAATGGGGACGCTGGGCGCAGCAGGGTTTCTTGCGTCCTCAATGCGTGTCCCCTGAACACGTTCATGGGCATAGTCAAGGGCGAGGTGGTAGGCCGCCGCCGCCTGTGATACGCCCTGGGCGCCAACGCCCAGACGCGCGTGGTTCATCAGTTTGAACATGATCTGAATGCCCTGGTTCTCTTCACCGATGATCCAGGCCCTGCAGGGACCGTCTTCTCCGTAGGCGATGGAACAGGTAGCGGAAGCGTGCATCCCCATCTTCTCTTCAACGCCCGTCGCCTTGAGATGGTTGAACGCACCGACACTCCCATCGTTGTTGACGAGGTACTTCGGCGCTACAAACAGGCTCAACCCCTTGACGCCCGGCGGGGCCCCTTCCACGCGGGCCAGGAGGACATGGATCATGTTCTCGTTCATGTCGTGATCCCCTCCCGAAATGAAGATCTTGTTGCCTGTCAAGAGGTATGTATCCCCGTCCCGTTTGGCAGACGTCTTGATCTCACCCACGGCGCTGCCCGCCTGCGCCTCGGTGAGGACCATGGCCCCGGCCCAGACACCTGTGAGCATCTTCTCGCAATACGTCTCTTTCAAGAAATCCGAGCCTTCTTCTCCGATCAGGTTGGCCGTAGCACTGGTAAGCCCCTGATAGCCGCTGAAGCCGGTATTGGCCGCAACAAATATCTCCACTGTGCCTATGGCAACGGTCGACGGCAGCCCCTGCCCTCCGAATTCCGGAGAAGCGCTGACAGCCCCCCAACCGCCCTCGTTGAATTTCCGCAAGGTCTCTCGCACCTCCTCCGGAACCACCACCTCTCCCTTTTCGAATCTGGCCCCATCCTTATCCGTGGGTGCAAGGGTCGGGGCAATGACATTGACGGCGAATTTCTCAGCCTCATTCAAGATCATCTTGTAGTCGTCAACCGAAAAATCCTTATAGGCCTCGAGCTGAGAAAGATCTTCAACCCCGATCTTCTCAAAAAGATTGAAATGGATGTCCCTCATGTCAACCCTGTACGCCATCATGAACCTCCTTTGCAGATGCATGGTGATAGTGTTAAGACCCTCTCTTATAGTAGAAATTGCACACAAAATCAATGGCCTGGCGATTGACAAAACCCCCGACCCATCGTAGCTTGAACGTACCAATGAACTCTGAGACCAGCA
Source organism: Syntrophobacteria bacterium (assembly GCA_030145435.1). Lineage (GTDB taxonomy): Bacteria > Desulfobacterota > DSWW01 > DSWW01 > DSWW01 > S015-6. The sequence continues at coordinate 2,173 of JAQYVQ010000206.1, forward strand.
TGCACCTCTCTGAGATACGAAGGAGACAATCGATGAAGATGTTGATCCTATTCTTTTCCCAAACCCAATACACACGAAAAGTCGCGGAACGTATGCGCGCAGGAGCGATTGCAAACGGCGCCGACTGCGAACTGGTGAGCATTGCTGATGTGGATACGGCTACCTTGCATCAATATGACCTTGTAGGTCTTGGCACACCCGTATTCTACTACCAGGAACCGGCAAACGTCCGCCAGTTCGTTGACGAACTGCCGGACCTAAAGGGGAAACACTGGTTCATCTTCACCACCCACGCCTCGACCATCGGAATCACCATGGATTCCATGAGAAAGGGGCTGGAGAGCAAGGGCTCCGTGATCGTCGGATATCATGATACGTATGCTGATTCCACGATGCCCGTCATCCCTTTTCCGACATTGACAACCGGGCATCCGGATGAATCCGAATATGAAACGGCTCAACGGTTTGGCGGCGAGATCGTCCAGACCGCCCAACGTATCGGAGATGGAGATACGAGCCTGATCCCTTCACTCGATTATGAACCGGATCAGTGGGCAGACCTTGCTGAGACCTTGAAACTGGAGAATCTGGTACACTTCTTGCCGCCCCTCCGT
>JAQYVQ010000208.1 GCA_030145435.1 Syntrophobacteria bacterium
GCCGTTTGGCCCTCGGGTGGACGCGATCGTACACTTCCATGATCCGATCCAGGCTGAGATGTGTGTATCTCTGCGTGGTGGCCAGGCTCGCATGCCCGAGCAACTCCTGGATCGCCCTGAGGTCGGCCCCTGAATCGAGCAAGTGGGTGGCGAAAGAATGGCGCAACGCGTGGGGACTGACCTCACGAGGCAAACGGAGCGCCCGCACATAACCGTCCAGACGGCGGGCAACACTGCGGGTCGTCAGCCTCCCGCCCGAACGATTCAGGAACAAAGGCCCCTCCTCGGCCCTCCCACCTTCTTCCGCCGGATCCCTCCGCCGCAGGAGTTCTTCTCTGTGGACCCGGTACCTCTCCAGCGCTTGCCGTGCCTTGTTTCCGAACGGGACGATCCGTTCCTTGCGTCCTTTTCCCCAGACCCTCAAGACCTGCAAGTCAATCTTCACGTCCTTCATGCTCAGCCCCACCAGCTCACTCACCCGCAGGCCGCTTCCGTATAGGCACTCCAGCATCGCCCGATCCCGTGCCCGGATGAACGAGTCGTCTCCTGGGGCCTCCAGGACCCGAAAGACATCGTCCACGGACAAGAAGTTGGGCAGCATCTGCTCCCGCTTCGGCATGGCCAGCAGGGCAGCCGGGTTGGACGCCACCTTGCCCTCGAGAAGAAGAAACCGATAGAAGCACCTCAAGGCAGAAAGCTTCCTGGCCAGCGAAGCCTTCCTGTTCTGCGCAAATCGGGACGACAGGAATCCGCGGATCACGTAGTCGTCAGCCGTCTCTGCGGTTGAGGCCTGCTCACGCTCTCCGAGGTAGAGCAGGAATTGCCTGACATCGCTCACATAGTTGCGAACGGTATGCTCGCTGTACCCCTTGTTGTGAGCCAGGTAGGCGGCAAAACCTTGAAGGCGCCCTTCGTCCCCATCGGCAGCAGCCTCTCGGGACCTCCTGCGTTTCTCTTTCATGCCGTGTCGTCTTCCCCATGGGGTGTCCGGAAGCAGACGGACCGCCCCCTCAAAAAAAACAGTATTACCATAACGTTAACCCTTTCCGGATGCAAGCACGGGAGAAGCGGTTTCCAGCGACGGGCGTAAGCATGAAGGGGAATGGTTCGAAGCTTTTAGAGGAAGTGTTCCCTATTCCAACCAGCTCAAATCGCCCAGTCCTCTGCGGATGAGGACCGGTTCGTCCCCGGTGAGATCGACGATGCTGGAAGGCTCCCCGGGGCACGCCTCGGCAATCACGATGTCGATCTTCCCGCGGAACCGTTTCTCGATCTCTTCCGGGTCGTTCAGGATGGTCCCGTCCTCCAGGGTGGCGCTCGTGCTGATCAAAGGACGTCCGAGCCCCTCCACCACATCCCGCACGATCCGACAGTCCGGAATACGCGCTCCCACCGTCTTCTGCGGTGTCAACATCACCTTCGGAACCAGGGGGGTTGCCGGAAGGATGAACGTGTAGGGCCCGGGCAGCAGTCTGCGGAGGAACCGGTAGGCCGAATTGGATATCACGCCGTACTGGCTCAATTCCTTCAGGTCGGAACAGAGGATGCTGACCGGCTTGCGCCGATCCCGGTTCTTCAGGGCGTAGATCTTCTCGATGGCCCGTTTGTTGAGCAGGTCACATCCGATCCCATAGGTGGTGTCTGTGGGGTAGCTGACGAGTTTCCCCTGTGTAAGGGCCTCCACTACACGCTGGATGTGGCGTGTCTGGGGGTTCATCGGGTTGGTGTGTAGAATCGTGCTCATCGTCTGTTGTCGGCTATTCGGAAAGGAAGCAGTCGACCACTTCCGGATCGAAGTACACGCCGGAAAGACCGGCAATCCAGAAACGGGTGACCTCGGGGGTCATGGCCGCCCGGTAGGGCCTGTCTTCGGTCATCGCATCATAGGCGTCGGCAACCTGCACGATCCTTGCCTCCAGGGGAATCTCCTCCCCGGCCAGACCGTCCGGGTAGCCCCTCCCGTCAAAGCGCTCGTGATGGGTCCGAACGGTCTGACATATCGGGTCGGGCAGGGAGAGGGATCTCAACATCTGTTCTCCTCGTAGAGAATGATCCTGAATTACCAGGGTCTCCTGAAGGGAGAGCATGCCCGGTTTGTCCAGGATATGAGGCGGCACGTCCAGCTTGCCCACGTCGTGCAGCAGAGCAGCCAATTGCAGGTAGAGCAGCCGTTTTCCTGCGAGGCCCATCCGGAAGGCCATGGGCATGCAAAGGCTCGACACCCTCTCCGAGTGGCCCCTCAGGTCGTGGTTGTAGCTCGACATGCTGCCCAGAAGGTCGACAACCGACCCCTGCTGCAGGGTAAAGGGATACCCATCCTGCACGTTCAGCAACAGGTGCTTTCCTCGGGCTTGGTCCCGGGGGAACATGAGACCCTCCTTTCGTATTCCCTGTACAAAGCCTCCTTGGGAATTCCGTGGTCGATGAAATCCCACGGGAAAAGCTCGTCCCTCTGACGCTCCCTATGCACGAAGAAATCGGGATTGAGCGTGGTTCTTCGAAAAACCTTCTTCCAGTCTGTGTCCTCCACTGCACCCTCCAGCACGAAGGGAAGGACCCGCCGATCCCCCCGGCCGAACAGGGCCTGCAAATAGGCCCACTTCGCGAGGCCGTGTGTCACGTGGATGTTCGGCTCTTTCTGGAGAGCACGCCGGATCTTCTTCAAACGGTCGGTCAGAACCCTCTGCTCGGCCATGCCGCACCACTGGAAGGCGGACCAGGGCTTGGGCACGAAAGGGTTCACGCTGAGGGTAATCTCCCCCATGCGACGCGTGTCCTTGGCGGCCCGCAAGAACCTGTGACGGACCCGCTTCGCGAGGTCGATGATCGCGTCCACATCCTCCTCGCCTTCCCCCGGAAGGCCGACCATGAAATACAGCCGCATGCTGAAGATCCCGTGTTCGGCCAGCCTGTCGGCGGCACGCAGGATGTCGTCATCGCCGAACGCCTTGTTCAGGATCCGGCGCATCCGGTCGCTCCCCGCTTCGGGCGCGAGGGTCACCGTCTTCTGTCCGCTCGCCTGCAGGGCGTCGAGGAGTCTGTCGCTCAACATGTCCAGACGCAACGAGGGGGCGGAAATCTTCCCTCCCCTCTCGAGGAGCCACTCGCACAGATCGTCCAGTTCCGGGTAGTCCCCAAGAGAGGCGCAGACCAGTCCCAGCCGGCGGTCTTTCCCAATGCCCGCCTCCAGGGAAGACTTCAAGGCCTCGAGGTTCCGGTAACGAACCGGCCGATAGATGAATCCCGTCGAGCAGAAGCGACAATGACGGCTGCATCCTCTCCCGACCTCCACCAGGTGGATCCCCGCGAGCTCCGCTTCCGGGGTGAAAACCGTTGCTTCCGTGCTGCGTCGATTCAGGTCCCGCACCCATCTTCTCTGCACCTTTTCCGGTGCCCCCCTCTTGGGCTCGAAGGATGCAAGGGTTCCGTCCTCTTCGTAATGCGGCTCGTACAGTGCCGGTACGTAGACGCCCTCAACCGAGGGTACCTCGCAGACAAACGCCTCCCTGTTGTCGACACCACGTCGCTTCCGATACTGTTCGAGGACCTCGTCGAGGGCCTCTTCCGCCTCCCCGAGCACGAAGAGGTCAATGATTCCGGCCATCGGCTCCGGGTTGAGGAAGCTGGCCGGCCCCCCCGCAATCAGCAAGGGCGCGTCCCACGTCCGGTGGTGTCGTTCGGCAGGGATGCCCGCCATGGAGAGGAGTGCGGCAACGTTCGGATAGTCATTCTCGTACGAGAGGGAGAAGGCGATGATCTCGAAGGCGTCCAGGGGCTTCTGGGTCTCCAGGGAAAACGGACGCGTGCCGGTCCTGGCCATCTCTTTCCTCTCCTCCCCGTCCGGGAAGAAAGCCCTCTCACAGACCACGTCCGGATGGCGGTTCAGGAGTCCGTAGACCGCCAGAAACCCGAGGTTTGCCATCCCCACGCCGTAGACGTTCGGGTAGACGAGCGCGATCGGAATACGGCCCCCCCAGTCCTTCTGAAAGGCCCCTTCTTCCCGCGCCAGACGGTCGCGCGCCGCCCTGTAGAGACGATTCGACATGGCTGATCGTTCGATCCAACCCTTTCGGACACTTCTCGTTTCGTACGCTTTCTGCCCTCAGTCGGCAACCGGCTGACGGAGGAACGTGGGAACGTCTAAATCGGCTTCTTCACGCTTGCTCGACGTGCCGCCCGCCTTGATGATCCGAAGAGGATCCATCTCTCTCCTCTGCCCCCTTCGAAAGGTGGGGACGTCGAGTTCATCGTGGATCGTGTTCTCGGCGCGAAAGGGCGCCGCTGCCGCGATCGAAGCCACCTTCTTCTCCATGTCGAATTTCGCCTTTTCCACACGGCCGATGCCGGTGGCGATCACGGTGATCCGAATGTCCTCCTCCATGTCTTCGTCGATCACGGCACCGAAGATGACGTTCGCCTCCGGATGCGCGCTCTCCTGGATGAGCGTGATGGCCTCGTGGACCTCATGGAGAGTCAAATCGTTGCCGGCGGTGACGTTCACCAGCATGCCGCGGGCTCCATCAATGGAGATGTCCTCGAGCAGGGGACTGGAAATCGCCCTCTGGGCTGCCTCGACGGCCCTGTTCTCCCCCTGCGCGACGCCCTCTCCCATGAGCGCCATGCCCATCTCGCTCATGACGGTCCGCACATCGGCAAAGTCCACGTTGATCAGACCGGAAACGGTGATCGTGTCCGAGATCCCCTTAACGGCGTTGTGAAGGACCTCGTCCGCCTTCTTGAAGGCATCTCGCAGGCGCGTGTTCTTGCCGACCACGTTCAGGAGCCTCTGGTTCGGGATCGTGATCAGCGTGTCCACGCTCCGCTTGAGATGCTGAACCCCTTCATCGGCCTGCCGCAACCGGACCTTCCCTTCGAAAAGGAACGGCTTGGTCACTACGCCGACCGTGAGCGCACCCGTCTCGCGGGCAATCTCCGCAATGATCGGAGCCGCGCCGGTTCCCGTCCCGCCTCCCATGCCCGCCGTGACGAACACCATGTCGGCCCCGTCCAGGGCCTCACGCAAGCGCTCACGATCCTCGATGGCCGATCGTCGGCCCACCTCCGGGTCCCCCCCGGATCCGAGACCTCGCGTTATGTTCTGACCTACCTGGATCTTCGAGTGTGCGCAGTTGTTCTCCAGGGCTTGAACATCGGTGTTCACCGCGATGAAATCCACACCTCGCAGGCCCAGCTCGATCATGGTGTTCACAGCATTGCCGCCCCCTCCACCGACCCCTACAACGCGGATCTTTGCCCCCTGCCCGACGCTTTCGTCGAATTCAAGCATGTCTCTCCTCCATCCCTTTCTCCGTGCCCCTGTTTCGACCGCCTCACCCGACCGGGTCGGCAGTAGCCGACCGGGTTGACTGCGGCGAACCCGGGGCGATTAACATTGAATGCTCGGTTCCAAGCCTTTCTTCCTTAGGGCCCGCGAAAAAATAATTTCACATTTTCGCATCTCAGATTTGGGCCATCTTTGGCCGCTCCTCAATCGCAAGGCCTTCGAAATAGCTGAGGCTATTCCTCTGGCCTCGCTCAATCGTCCCGACCAAATCTGACCCAAATCTGAGCGCGAAACCCTTCCCGTAAAATGAGACAATTCGCCTCTCCCCTGCGAAATTATTTTTTCGCGGGCCCTCAGATAAACATCCCCTCGAACCACGCCCGCATCCTTCGCATGACCTTGGTGAAGATGTTCTCCCCCGTTTGGGGGAAACGCTTGCCCTCGATGTCCTGCCTTCCGTAGAGAAGCAGTCCTACCGCCGTCGCATAGGCCGGGGACTTGACCACGTCCGCCAGGCCTCCGATCTGTCTTGGCAAGCCGACACGAACCGGGCGCTGGAAGACCTCTTCGGCGAGCGACTCGATGCCGGCGAGCAGGGACGACCCCCCCGTGAGGACCACGCCCGATGCGATCATCTCCTCGTATCCGCTCATCTGGATCTCCCGCTTCAGGAGTGTGAAGATCTCACTGACCCTCGGTTCGATGATCTCTGCCATCACATTCCGGGAAAGATCCCGGATGCCCCTTCCCCCCACGCCCTGTATGCCGATCATCTCCTCCGAATCGACCAGGGAAGAGCGGCAGCACCCCCATTTCTTCTTCACTTCTTCGGCCTCGGAAATAGGGGTCTGCAGGCCGAAGGCCAAATCCGTGGTCACCTGGTTGCCGCCCAGCGAGAGAACCGCCGTGTGCTTGACGCTGCCGTTGGAGAAGATCGCCAGGTCGCTCGTTCCCCCCCCAATGTCGACCAACGCCACCCCCAGGTCCTTCTCGTCCTGGGTCAGCACAGCCTCCGCGGAGGCGAGCTGCTCGAGGACGATGTCCTGCACATTGAGCCCCGCGTTGTTCGCGCACTTGACGATGTTCTGGGCCGATGTCACGGCACCCGTAACGATATGCACTCGTGCCTCCAGCCGGACGCCCACGAGGCCGTGAGGCTCCTTGATACCGTCCTGCCCGTCGATCATGTACTCCTGGGGAATGACATGAAGCACCTCCCGGTCCGGCGGGATGTCGACCGCGGTTGCCGTCTCGATGACCCGTTTTATGTCCGAGTCTTTGACCTCTCCGTCCCGGATCTTGACGATGCCGGTGCTGTTGAACCCTTTGATGTGCCCACCCGCAATCCCGACATAAACCGACGGGATGGCGCATCCCACCATCAATTCCGCCTCTTCCACCGCCTTTTTGATCGATTGAATGGTGCTCTCCACATCGACCACGACGCCCTTTCGAAGCCCACGGGAGGGATGCTGGCCGATGCCGACCACATCCGTCCCGTCTTCGCGCGGTTCTCCCACCAGCACACAAATCTTGGTGGTCCCCACATCCAAGGCCGCAATGAGCGAATTGTCTCTCTTCGCCATGGTACCCTCTTCGAGTTAGGTCGTCGGATGAAGCGAGGGGTCGGAATCCGCCAGGGTTTCGGTCCTGTTCCCCCTCGGGACCCGCCCCTTGCCTCCTTCTCGCTGCTTGAGAACGATTTGACCGGAGAAGCGCAGATCCACGCGTTCGATCGCATTCGACTGCGAGGCCAACGAGGGAAGGACCTTTTCGAACCGGATCATCTTCTCGAGAAAATCTGACCAACCCATTTGCACGGGCACAGGAAATCCCTCGAGAACAAAGCTCAATCCCTCGGAACGATCGATATGTATCTCAGACACACTCCCCAGCGCAGGGGTGTCCTGCAACACGCGAAGAAGCGAGAGGGCCTGCTGGAGATCCCTTCCATCCCCGCAACGACGAGCGTCCTCGACATCCTGCTCGAGCCCGGTAATCATCGGAAAATCGAGTGACGCACCCGGTTGGATCATATCCAGGACCTTGCCCTCTGCATCCATGTAGTAGAGGCACCCCTGGACGCCGATAAGCACCACCGGCCTTCTCTTCCAGACCTTAATCAGGACCTTGTCAGGAAGCCGCTTCACCACCGTGGCATGCTGAATCCAGGGATGGGTCTCCAATCGGCGGGAGACTTCTTCCGTATCGAGCGAAAACATGTTCATGCCGGGGCGGATCCCGCTCATGGATCGGATTTCGTCCGGCCCCGGCCTTCCGGAGGCGTCCAGTTCAACCTGTTTGACGACAAACAGAGGAGACCGGACCAGGGCGGACGAAAGGACATAGAGCGCGAGGATCGATGCAATCATGCCGAGCCCCCGGAGCGAGCGGAGGAGGAACGTGCGGGTGGGCCGGCTCATCTCATCCATTCTAAGATCCTCAACCAAGGTTTTTCAGGTCCTCAAGCAGCATCTCTCCGACCCGATAGATATCCCCCGCCCCGAGGGTCAGCACCATGTCGCCTTCATGGCACACCTCCGACAGATGGGAGACGATTTCAGGGAACCCCTGAATATAGTGAACCTCTTTGTGCCCCTGCCTGCGGATGCCCTCTGCAAGCCGCTTGGCATTTACGCCCATCAGCTCTTTCTCGCCCGCAGGGTAGATGTCCGCCACGATCACGGAATCGGCGTCGTGAAAAGCGCCCAGGAAATCCTCGAAACAGAGCTGGGTACGCGTGTAACGGTGCGGTTGAAAAACGGCCAGGATCCTCTTGTCCCAACCCCGCCGGGCCGCATCGAGGGTCGCGCGGATCTCTGCCGGGTGGTGCGCATAGTCATCCACCACTACGATTCCCCCCTGCTTCCCCTTGATCTCCAGACGCCTCTGAATGCCCTCGAAGTTCTCCAGTCCCTGCTTCACCACGGAAAAATCCAGGTCCAGTTCGTGGCCCACCACCACGGCCGCGAGGGCATTCGACACGTTGTGCAGGCCGGGCATCCGCAGACGGATCTCCCCGAGATCTTCCTCGTGCCGCACCACACGGAACCGCGTCTCCCACCCCTCCCGCCGGATATCCTGGGCCCGAAAATCCGCCTGGCGAGACAACCCATAGGTGGCGTGCCGCTTGCGCACCTGAGGCAGCAGGCCGCACACATTCGGATGGTCCATACAGAGGACCACCAGCCCGTAGAAAGGAACCTTGCCCACGAACCGAAGGAACGCCTCCTTCAGATTCTGCATGTCCTTGTAGTGGTCGAGATGCTCCGGGTCGATGTTGGTGACCACCGCCACGGTCGGGCTCAGCATGAGAAAGGATCCGTCGCTTTCATCCGCCTCTGCCACGAGGAAATCGCCCCCTCCGAGCCGGGCGTTGCTTCCCAGGCTGTTGAGCCTGCCCCCGATCACCATCGTGGGATCCATCCCCCCTTCGGCCAGGACCGTTGCAATCAGAGACGTGGTCGTCGTCTTCCCATGGGAACCGGCAACGGCAATGCCGTATTTCATGCGCATCAGTTCGGCCAGCATCTCGGCGCGGGGAATGACCGGAATCGTCTCCGCCCGCGCGCGCGCTACCTCCGGGTTGTCCGGAGGCACGGCAGAGGAGACGACCACCACATCGGCCCCCTGAACGTGCTCCGCACGATGCCCCACGTGGACCGTCCCTCCCAAGCTTGCCAGCCTGTCTGTGATGGCCGTTCCCCGGAGGTCCGATCCGCTCACCTCATAGTTCAGGTTCAGCAGCAGTTCGGCGATGCCGCTCATGCCGATGCCACCGATGCCGACGAAGTGAATCTTCTGGTTCTTCTTGTACATGGTTCCCTTCTTCTTATGTCCGCGGCCTCGACCGCATCACTCCCTGCCGGGCAATGCTGATTAAGAGCCCCACCGCAATCAGCGTGGCGACCAAAGAGCTGCCGCCGTAACTCAAGAAAGGCAAGGCCATCCCCTTCGTTGGCAGCAACCCCAGGGCGATGGCGATATTGATCGCCATCTGTATCCCCAGGAGAAAGGTCAGGCCACAGGCCAGAAACACACCAAACGCATCCGGGGCGCGCAGGGCGATCCGAATGCCGATCACGACAAACAGAAGGACGAGCAACAGAAAGCCGTAACACCCCACCATCCCCAGCTCCTCCCCCATCACGGAGAAGATGAAGTCCGTGTGCGCGTCGGGCAGGTAGAAGAGCTTCTGCGTGCCATTCCCCAGACCCACACCGAACCACCCGCCCTTCCCGAGGGAAATAAGGGATTGGATCAGCTGGTAACCGGCGCCGTACGGGTCTGCCCAGGGATCCAAGAAGGAGATGAGCCGCTGCCAGCGGTGGTTGCCCAGGCAGAGAAGCCCGCCGGCCGGGACGACGGCCAGCAACGTCAGGGCCATGTGCTTCGCTCTCGCACCTGCCAGGAAGAGAAGAAAAAGCACTGCCAGTACGAGAATGACGGGCGTGCCGAGATCGTTCTGCGCGAGCACGAGGCCGACCACGGGGGCCGCGATCAACCAGATCCGCAGGTAGCCTGAAAAGGACTCCCGAATCGCCTTCTGAACGACCTTGCTTGACAGGAGACTTGCAAGGTAGAAGACCAGCGTGACCTTAACGAGCTCGGAGGGCTGGAAGTTCACGGGTCCGAGATCGATCCATCGTCGGGCCCCACGCACTTCCTTCCCGAGGTGAGGGACGAATACGAGCGTGAGAAGCAGCCCGCTCACGATGAGGATCTGCAACGTGTACGGCTGAAACCGGCGGTAGTCGCTCAGGCCGAGCATCGCCATCAGGGCCAGACCGAAACAGGCGAACAGGAACTGTCGGGAGAAGAAATGGTACTGGCTCCCGAATTGCTGCATCGAGAAGACCGAGCTCGTGGAATAGATCAGAAGCAGGCCCACGCCGACGAAGAAGACGCTCAACACGCTCATCGTCACCTCGTTCGCATGGCTGCGGTATTTCTTCAAGATCTCACCTCGTCGGCTCCGTTCTCTTGCAGAATCTTATGCACGAGGGCCTTGAAGCTCTGGCCCCGCTCCTCATAGTCCCGGAACATGTCGAAGCTCGAGCAGGCCGGCGAAAGCAGAATAACCTCCCCGGGCCGTGCGGCTCGCCACGCCTGCGCCAATGCCCCCTCCAGGCCACCGGCTGTCTCTATCTCGGTCGCTCCACCGAGCTCTCGCGCCATTCTTCCGGCCGCCGCCCCGTACAGAAACAGCCTCCGCACATGCCGCCTGACAGGCTGCTGCAAGGGCGTGAAGGATCCCCCCTTGTCCTTTCCGCCGGCCAGCAACAGGACCGGGTCCTCGAAGCACTCCAGTGCCCGCACGACCGAATCCACGGTCGTCGCCTTGGAGTCGTTGAAGAACCGAGTCCCCTTGGCTTCCCCCACGTACTCGACCCTGTGCTCCAACCCCACGAAGGTATCCATCGCCCTTTGAATCCCCCGGGGATCCGCCCCGCAGAGCCGCGCAGCCGCGAGGGCGGACATCATGTTCTCCAGGTTGTGTTTTCCCGGCACACGCACTCGACCCGTCTCGTAACGCTCTTCCGTCCGGCCGTCCGGCTGCCTGTAAACGATCGATCCTTCGTTGAGGCACACGTCGGGCTCCTCATCCACGGAAGTACCGAACCGCAGCACACACCCCGGGATCACGCCCTTGTGCCTCTCCAGCCAGGGGTCCCTCGCCGGGACGACGGCGAAATCCCGGGAGGTCTGCTTGTGGAAGATGCGGGCCTTTGCCTCGGCATAGGTTTCCATGTTCGGGTATCGATCCAGGTGATCCGCGCTGAGGTTCGTCCAGAGGGCGATCCAGGGACGGAAATCTACGATCGTCTCCAACTGGAAACTCGAAAGCTCAGCCACGATGACCTCCGGCTCCCTGCCGCCCTTCCCGCCTGTGGGGCGCAGCAGGATTTCGGTCAATGGCCTCCCGATGTTGCCGCCGACCCAATGGGAAATCCCTCCCTCCTCGAGCATGGAAGCAATCAAATGCACCGTTGTGGTCTTCCCGTTCGTTCCGGTGACGCCGATTATCGGACGCGTTATGTGCCGAAACGCCAGCTCCACTTCCCCGATGATCTCCACCCCCGCGGCTTGCGCTTCCTGAAGGGGCGGAATCGTCAACGGGACGCCCGGACTCACGACAATCAAGTCGGCCTTCAGGAAATCCTCTCCCTCGTGCCCCCCCAACCGGAGAAGACTCCCTGCCTCCTCGAGAAGGCCGACCGCATCCCCGAGTTCCTCCGGCGTCCGTAGGTCCGTACAGATCAAGCGGGCCTTCCGGAGCGCAAGGAACCGAGCCGCCGCCACTCCCGTGCGGGCCAAGCCCACAACCAATACTTTGCGTCCCTCTAGATCCAACGTTCCTCCCCATCGATCGACCCAATCGGCTACGTAGCCTCCGGCAGCGGTTTGCTTTGACGATGAAGCTCCTCGACGACCCTCTCGAGGGCCATTCCGCGGGACCCTTTGATCAGTACCCACTCCCCCCCCTGCATCTTCGCGAGAATTTCCTGGGCGACGGTCTTCACGTCATCGAACAGGACGATCCTCTCGGCCGGCACCCCCTGCTCTCCCGCGCCTTGCATGACCCATTTCGCATGGTCGCCCGTGATGCACATGAGGGCGGGGTCGATCCGTCCCGCCTTTCTCCCGAGTTCCCGGTGCGCCTCTTCACTGAAGGCGCCGAGTTCGAGCATGTCCCCCAGCACGAGGATGCGGTCCGCACCGCCGCTGACCTCGCAGAGTGTCTCCAATGCGGATGCCATGGATGCCGGGTTGGCGTTGTAGCTGTCATCCACGATCGTGAAATCCTCGTACATCCGGACGGAGAACCGGCCCTGCATCGTTTGAAACCGGGCCAATCCCTCCCCAATGGCCTCCAGCGGGGCTCCAAGGGCCGAGGAAAGCGCCACCGCAGCCAGGGCATTGGTCAGGTTGTGTCGGCCGGGAAGGTGGATTTCGGTGGCAACCTCGTTCCCCAGAACCTCGATTTTCATCTTCTGCACAGCCCCACACTCTTCAGCGTCAAGGAGCCGGATCCCTGCATCCCCTCCGAATCCAAAGCTCGTTTTGGGGCCCCCCCATCGCTCGGCCAGGGCACGGACGCGCGGGTCGTCCTGGTTGAAAACGAAGACCGACTCTTTCGGCATCGCCTCCAGCATCTCGCCCTTGGCCTCGGCCACCGCCTCGATAGAGGAAAACCGCTCCAGGTGGGCGGGCCCCACGTTGAGAAGCGCGCCCGCTTGGGGTTGCGCGATCCAGGTAAGCTCTCGAATCTCGCCCGGTTCGTTCATCCCCATCTCGAGGACCACCCGTTCGTGCTCCGGCCTGAGCATCAGAAGCGTCAAGGGCAGGCCGATGCGGTTGTTGTAGTTCCCCGGGCTCCACAGACAGGAAAAACAGAGCCGGAGGATCGCCATGGTCATCTCTTTCGTGGTCGTCTTCCCGTTGCTCCCGGTCAAGACCCCCACAGGGATGGGGAACTTTCGCCTCCAGCCGGCGGCAAGATCCCCCAGGGCCTTCAGGCAGTCGGGCACGGTCACGACGGCCGCCTCGTACCTGCGCAGAACATCGTCGGAGGGAGCCTCCTCCACCATGGCTCCCTGCGCTCCACGCTGGAGGGCATTCTCGACGAATCGATGCCCGTCGAACCTCTCTCCTCGCAAGGCAACGAAAAGGTCTCCGGCGTCCACGGTCCGGGAATCGGTAGACACGCGCGGGAACACGCACTCCCCCATGCCTGTTATGTCCCGGCCTCCTGTAAAGGCCATGACTTCGTGCAAGGCGATGCCTTCATAAGGCTCAGCCAACGGCCAACTCCCTGCTGCCAGTCCCTCGGAGAGCACGAACGACCTCCTCACTATCCTTGAAGGGAACTCTCTCACCACCCAGAATCTGGATTTCCTCATGGCCCTTGCCGGCAATCACCACGGTATCCCCTTCTTTCGCCATGCGAACCGCCAGTTGAATCGCCTGTCTTCGATCCGCTACGCGGCTGAAAACCTTGGACCCGGGCCGCGTTTCCGAAATCTCTGTCGGCTCACAAGCGGGAACCCCCTCCTCGCGGACCCCCTCCAGGATCTCCTCGATGATGTCTTCCGGGGACTCTGACCTCGGGTTGTCCGAGGTGACCAGGACCAGATCACTCCACTGGGCCGCAGCCCGGCCCATGAGGGGGCGCTTCCCCCGGTCACGGTCCCCCCCGCAGCCGAAAACCGTGATGAGCCGGCCCGGCGTAAGGTCCCGCACACTCGCGAGCATCCGATCGAGTGCGTCGGGCGTGTGCGCATAATCCACGAGCACCAGGAAGCCCTTGTCTGTGGCGATCCGATCGAGCCTGCCGGGCACCCTTTTGGCCCCTTCGACCCCTCGAACGATCGCCCCGGCCTCGAGCCCCAGCCAATCCGAGGTTGCCGCCGCCATCAGGATGTTCATCGCGTTCACCGCGGCGAGCAATGGGCTGCGCAGTTGAAGTGCCCCGCGGGGGGTACGAATCCCTAACGATATTCCGTCCCGGTCGCAGCGGGTCGATTCGAGGCGGTAATCGGCCTCCTCCCCCGAACCCACCGAGATTACGGGGACCGGACTCATGTCCAGGAGCCGTCGTCCGTAAGGATCATCCCGGTTCAGGACGGCCGTTCGATTCTTTGAGGCGGAGCGGGGCAGTATCTCTGTGAAGAACCTCGACTTGGAGGCGAAGTAGGCCTCCATACTTCCGTGATGATCCAGGTGATCCCGGCCGAGCATCGTGAAGACCGCGCAGGCGAAATGGCACGCCTCGACCCGATGGTAGTCCAGGCCGTGGGAAGAGACCTCCAACAGCGCGTGGGTGACTCCCGACTGCACCATTTCCCGCAGGATCCGCTGCAGATCCACCGACTCGGGTGTCGTGTTCTCCGGATGACGGGCATATTCCCCGTAACGATAGGAGACCGTGCCGATCACACCGGGGCTGAACCCCGCCTCCCTGAGAATCGATTCCATGAGATAGGTGAACGTGGTCTTTCCGTTGGTCCCGGTGACCCCGATCAATACCAACTCGCCGGAGGGATCCCCGAAAAATCGGGCTGCCGTCTGCGCCATCGTCTTCCGCATGTCCGATGCCTCGACGAAAACCGCCTGGCCGGAAGTCGTCGCACCCTCGGGAACGGCAACGGCAAGGGCTCCCCTGTCCAGGGCCTCCCGGACAAACTCCCGCCCATCCACGTGCTCACCGGGGAGGGCAAAGAAGAGGGCCCCGGGGGTCACCTTGCGGGAATCATAGGCCAGGTCGGAGATCTCCGTCGCGGGGTCCCCCTGCACCCTGATTCCCTCCAGCCCCTTCAACAGCATCTCCAGCTTCACTTCTTCCCTGTTCCCTCCCTCGCCGCCCCGGTCCTTCCATCGGACAGGCCCGCGAGTCTGATAGACTGATGGGCGAAAACCGAAGCGCCCGGCGGGGGATCCTGCACCAAAATCATTCCCGAACCCTCCACCTGTATCGTGACCGGAAGGCCTTCCAGGGCCCGCAGTGCGGTTCGAATCGGCAACGACCGCAGATCCGGCATCAACCATGCACCCGGGGGCCCTGTCCGGACGACCCCGGCCCCCTCGGAGGGGCTCCCCCCCCCTTCGATCTGATTCGCGGAGCAGTACTGGACCACGTAGCCCGCTTCAGCGATTGCGGGCACGTCTCCCGGCACTCGCCTGTAGTGGAGGCTCGAAGCAGCGATCTCCCGGAACACGGGCGCGGCCATCTTCCCCCCGGTGGCCTGCCCTTCCGGCTCGTTCAACACGACTGCAATGACCAGCTCCGGCCTGTCCACCGGCACGACCCCGACGAAGGAGACCACGGGCCGGTCGTCCTCGTACCGGCCGGTTTCCTGATCGAATCTCATGGCCGTCCCTGTCTTCCCCGCAACGCGAAACCCGGGGACCTGGGCATTCTTTCCCGTGCCGCTGGCGACCACGACTTCCAGGACGGCGAGAACGCGCTCGGCCGTTTCCTTCGAGATGACCCGGTGCACGACCCTTGGCTGCCGAACCTCGACGGGCCTCCCGGTTTCGTCCCGGACCTCCCGCACCAAAAAGGGCTCCAGCAGGAATCCTCCGTTCGCGAGCACAGCGAATGCGGTGGCCATCTGAAGGGTCGTCACAGAGAAACCGTGTCCGAATGCGTGGGTCGCGAGGGCAACCCTCGCCCACCTCCTCCAGGGCCTCAGGTTGCCGCTCACCTCGCCGGGAAGGTCGATACCCGTTTCCTGTCCGAATCCGAAGGCGTGGAGATACTCCCACCAGGTCTGGGCCTCGAGGCGTTCGGCCATCTTGGTGGCGCCGATGTTGCTGGATTGGGTGATGACCTCCAGGGCGGTCAAAACCTCATGGGGCTTCATGTCGTGAATCCAGTGCCCTCCAAAACGATAGGCGCCCTTTTCGCAATCGAACTCCGTCTGCTCCGACACCAGGCCTTCTTCGATCGCCGCCGCCAGCAGGAAGGGTTTGACCGTCGAACCGGGCTCGAAGATGTCGGTGATGCAACGATTCCGCCGCCAACCCGGTGCATAGGCCTGGAAGCGGTTGGGGTTGAAGGTGGGCACACAGGCCATGGCGAGCACCTCTCCGGACCGGGGGTCCAGAACGACCACAGACCCGGACGAGGCTCCCGTGTCTTCCACCGCCTGCCGAAGGGTGCGTTCCGCTTCGAACTGTATTCGCAGGTCCAGAGTCAGCGCGATTTCACTTCCGCGGCCGAGGTCCTGGGCTTCCGCCATCTCCCGCCACAACAGCCTCCCCCGCGCGTCCCTCTGGAGCAACAGGCTTGCCTGCGCACCCCGCACACGCCCTTCGTAATACAACTCCAGGCCTTCCAGCCCCTGGGAATCCACACCCACGAATCCGATCACGTTCGCGGCGAGATCTCGGTTCGGATAGTAGCGTTTGCCCTCTTTTTCCATCCCGATCCCGCTCAGGCCGAGCTTCTGGATAGCCCTCGCCTTTTGCAAGGGAAGCTGCCGGGCAAGCCAGACAAAGGACAGGGACTGTTTCAATCTTTCACGGAGGCTCCGGGCGTCCATCTCCAAATGGGGGGCCAGCAGGCGAGCTGTCAGGACCGGATCCTCCACTGAGGCCGGGTGGGAAAACAGAGAGCCTCCCTCCAGGCTCACCGCCATCGGTGCCCCTCTACAGTCCAGGATCTTCCCACGCAACGGGATGAGCCGGATGGGCTGGAGCTGTTGCCTGTCGGCCCAGGTCAAGTAGCGCTCCCGCTGGGTGACCTGATGCCGATAGAGACCCGCCATCAACGCCAGAACGACGAGGACGAACAGGCTCAACAGGGCATAGATCCTTTTCCGGAGGCGTACGTCGATGGCTTTCATTCCAGAATCACCCGGTCTTCAACCGATGGCATCCTCATGCCCAGGTCGTCCTCGGCAATGCGGACGATCCTCTGTGGGCGTCGCAGCATCTGACGCTCGATCTCCAGGGCATCCCTGATCTGCACCCGTTTCTGCTGTACCTGGTATGCCCGGGAGTAGCGGTATCGATACGTGATGTTCTGCACATGGACCCAACTGGCAAGCAGGGCCGCGGCGACCAGGAGCACGACACCGGCCAGCAGGTGGCTGATCCACCGACCTCCCTGTCCCTCCTGGTGTGGAAGCCGAATCACCTGGGTGCCCAAGATCTCCATCCATTTCGCGCTTCTCGGTCCACCCATTGTCTGTGAGGCTCCCTTAATCAAAGTCGTTCTACGATCCGAAGCTTGGCGCTCCGGGCAAGAGGATTACGCAGGATCTCCTCCCTTTGCGGACGAAGGACCTTCTTTCGGACTTGGCGGAAAAGCGGTACTGCCTTGCAGGGTTCATCTTCGGGTGTGTCGGAGGAGGACGGCCCCTTCTCCAACGAACGGAACCGTTGCTTGACGATACGATCCTCGAGGGAATGAAAAGAAAGGATGCAGCAACATCCGTCTTTGTGCAGGAGGTCCGGCAGATCTTCCAGAAATTCCTCGAGGGATTCCAGTTCCCGGTTGACTGCAATCCGAAGGGCCATGAACACGCGGGTTGCCGGATGAATCCTCGCGCGCCGGGCCTGACGTGGAATGGTTCTGAAGACGGCATCGACGAGATCCCGGGTCGTCGAAAGTTCGCCTTTTTCTTTCCTGCTTCTTACGATTGACCTGGCAATCCTCCGGGCCCAACGCTCCTCCCCGTAGGTTCGGAATAAAAGCGCCATTTGGTCCTCAGGCAGGTCTTGCAGGAACCTGCTTGCCGGGGTTCCACACCCCCTGTCCATCCGCATATCCAAGGGGCCCAGCCTCGAAAAGCTGAATCCTCTCTCCGGCGTCTCCAACTGGACTCGTGAGATGCCGAGGTCGAGCAGCACGCCGTCGACCTTTGAAATGCCGTGTCGGGACAGGATCTCCCGGGCCTGCTCGTACCGACCGTGTACCAGAAGGATTCTTTCCCCGTAGGGGGCCAGCCTTTCACGTGCGATCTCGATGGACTCAGCATCTGCGTCGATTCCGACCACCCTTCCCGTGGGCGCACTCTTCTCGAGGAGTGCCTCTGCATGCCCCCCTGTTCCGAGGGTTCCATCGAGGTAGATCTTCCCGGGCAAAGGATTCAGGAACCCGACGATCTCCTCCAACATGATCGGCGTATGGTAGTGAAGCATCTGGATCCGACATCTTCTTCCTATCCCGCTTGAGGCCGATAGGAGTGGTTCAAATTCCCTGTTTTTCGGCCAATCGGGCGAGTTCGTCCTCGAGCTCCAAAATCGTGTCATCCGTTGGAGTGAACCTCTGGAGAAAACGGTCACGATTCCAGATTTCGAAGAACTCCATCATCCCGACAAAGAGCACCTTTTCCCCGAGCCCAGCCCTGTCGCGAAGCTCCGGGTGCACCAGGATTCTGCCCTGTGCATCCATGGAGCAATCCTGGGCCGATGAGAACAACATTCGCTTGAAGTCATCCACGGTCCTGTTGAACTTGTTGAATCTCTTCAAGTTTTCCTCCAACCGCTCCCACTCGAGCAGCGGGTACACCCGAATACATCCCCCGTCTCTCGGAGAGAGGACCAGCTGATCGTCGTACTGGGCCCGGAGGATCTCCCGAAAGCGGACGGGGATGCTCACTCTTCCCTTCTTGTCCAGGGTGTGAGAGAATTGGCCGCGAAAACTTGGCATGAGATTCTTTACGCAGTTACTGGATTTTATCCCACAACGTCCCACTTTGCCCCAAATGATGGGCCATTAGACCCCAATCGAGAAATGAGTGTCAAGCCATTTCTTGCTTTTTCCAATTATATTTAAAATAAGTTGTAAATAATGGGGGATAGGAGGAGGGGGGAGGACGCGGTTGAAAGTGGGAGGTTTTTTCAGAACCGGGGTTGACTCGCCTCGGCCTCTTGCCGGATTAATATAACAGGTATTTATTTCGAATGGATTGGAACTCTCGCAGCTGAATTTCCCATTCTTCACCTACTCCGGCAGGATCCTTCCCCTCTTCGACCAACTCCCGGAGCCAGGGACCACCTGCAAGAAGGTCGATGGCCAGTCTCTCGCACTCGAATTCGTAGGGCTCTCGCCTCCAGTCAAAGGCCTCCGGCCAGGATCCGGCCGCGCAGCAAATCAGCTGAATGCCCGTCAGGAATGGTAGAAATTCCTCTCGATCCACGACGTGGATCTCGATGCCGCCGCAGGTTTCCCCGGCGTACTTGTGAAAGGTTGGCCGGTAGGAGAGGGGTCGGAACCGGACCCCGGGGAGCCCGAGACCGTTCAACGAACGGGCGAACCCCGCCGGATCGATCCAGGGGGCGCCTACGATCTCGAAAGGACGTGTCGTGCCCCTGCCCTCGCTAAGGTTCGTTCCCTCGAGCAAGCAGCCACCCGGGTAGACGGTTGCCGTACCCAGGGTGGGCATGTTGGGGGAGGGCAGGACCCAGGGCAGCCCGGTCTGGTCGAACCACATCCCGCGCTTCCATCCCTCCATGGTCACGATCCGGAGTGAACAGGCGATCTCGAAAACCTCGTTCATCATCCAGGCAAGCTCTCCGATCGTCATGCCGTGACGGGCGGGCAAGGGGTATCTGCCGACAAAAGACCGGAATTTGTCGGACACCAGGTTTCCCTCGAGGGTTGTCCCCCCGATCGGGTTCGGCCGATCGAGGACCCAAACCTCGACACCCGCCTCCCTGCACGCCTCCATGCAATACGAGAGCGTGTAGACATACGTGTAGTAGCGGCTTCCCACATCCTGCAAATCTACGAGCAGCAGGTCGACACCCTCCAGCATTTCCCGGGTGGGCCTAAGCGATGCGGCGTCCTGCCCGTACAGGCTGTAAACGGGCACCCCTTCGCACCGTATGTCCTCAAGCTTCTCGACGCCTTCCTGGTCCTGGTGCGTACCCATGAGTCCGTGTTCCGGGCTGAACAGGGCCTTCAGCCGAAGCTCGGGCAGGCCACACAGGGCATCCCATGCGTACTGAATCGAAGGCGTCACGGAGGCCGCGTGTGCAAGCATTGCGACCCCGACGCCCTTAAGCTTGTCCTTTTCCCTGTCGATAAGAATCTCCAGGCCGGTCCGGACCTTCCCGTGGGACGCTTTCCGGCTCCGCTTCATCGCTTGCTCCCTCTCTGTCACGTTTCAGGGGATGAGGCCCGCTCTCTGCCGACGAACCGCGGTGGGCGGCACACCGCGG
>JAQYVQ010000251.1 GCA_030145435.1 Syntrophobacteria bacterium
TTCCGAAAGGTGGGGGAAATGGACAACGCATCGTCAACGGCCGAGGTTCCGAACGAGAACGAACCCAAAGAGGTGGCCAAGGACTTCGACCCGAGTGTCGTCATCTTTGCCTGCAGGCACTGAGCCTACAGCGCTGCGGACCTGGCAGGTTCCGCTCGGCTCAACTATCCGGACAACACGAGTATCGTCATCCTTCCCTGCTCAGGAAGAGTGGATGAAGCGATGATCCTGAAGGCCTTCGAAAAGGGCGCAGACGGCGTGATGGTCGTCGGCTGCCTGGAGGGGGACTGTCACTACCTCTCGGGGAACCTCCGCGCCCGGGCCCGGGTCGGCCGGGTGGCGGATGTGCTCGACACGATCGGGATGGGAGGGGAACGGGTGGCCATGTACAATCTGAGCGCGGGCGAGGGGAACAAGTTCGCCCTTTTCGCCACGGAAATGGTCGACAAGATCCGGAGCCTGGGGCCGAGCCCCGTGAACGTGGCCCGCAAGTCCCGAAAACAGGCTCCCGCACAAGAAGAGAAATAGGAGATTTCCCATGATCATGGGTGAACAGAAGCCGTTGGAAGTTATTCTCGGAATGCTGGCCCCCTACGACAAGATCGTCCTGGCAGGCTGCCACGGGTGCGTAACGGTCTGCCGTGCCGGCGGTGCAAAGGAGGTCGAGATCCTTGCCTCCTCCCTGCGGCTCGCCCGGGAAGCCGAGGGGCGTCCCCTGGAGATCAAGGAGGTTACCCTCGAGCGCCAGTGCGACCCGGAGTATCTCGAGCCGATGCGTCCCTACCTGGAGGACTACCAGGCGGTCCTGTCGATCGCGTGCGGGGCAGGGATTCAATTCGTGGCGGAGAAGTATACCTCCACCGTGGTCCTGCCCGGCCTGGACACCACCTTCATCGGGGTCACGGAGAAACAGGGCCTCTGGGTGGAACGATGCCAGGCCTGCGGGGACTGCGTGCTACATCTCACAGGCGGCATCTGCCCAGTCGCCCGCTGTTCGAAGAGCCTTTTCAACGGCCCGTGCGGAGGGACCACTACGGATGGAAGATGCGAGGTGGACAAAGAGATCCCGTGCGGATGGATGATGATCATCGAGCGGCTCCGCTCTTTGAACCAGCTCGAGAACTACCGCAAGAACCTGCCGATGAAGTCCTGGAAGACAAGCCGCGATGGTGGACCGAGGAGAATTGCTAGGGAGGACCTGATGGAATGAAAACCGCAAGCCGTCTTGAGCGAGTCTTTGATGAAGGACATTTTGCCGTCACCACAGAGTGTGGGCCCCCAAGGGGATCCGATCCTGAGGTCATCCGGAAGAAGGGTGAACTGTTGAGGGGGTCTGTGGACGCCATCAACGTGACCGACAACCAGACCTCGGTCGTGAGGATGGCATCGATCGCCTCCTGTGCGATCCTGAAGGAGATGGGGCTCGAGCCAATCGTGCAGATGGTCACGCGGGATCGGAACCGGATCTCCCTCCAGAGCGACATCCTGGGTGCGGCCGGCCTCGGGCTAAACGCCATCCTCTGTCTCTCCGGTGATCACCAGACCTTTGGCGACGACCCGGACGCGAAGAACGTGTTCGACATCGACTCCATCCAGTTGATCGAACTCGTCAAGATGATGAGGGACGAGGGAAAATTCCCCTCGGGCAAGGAGATCCAGGGGCCGCCCAATCTGTTCATCGGAGCGGCGTGCAACCCCTTTGCCGAACCCTTCGAGATTCGACCGATCCGACTCGCGAAGAAGGTGGATGCCGGGGTCCAGTTCATTCAGACCCAGTGCATCTACAACCTGGACCGTTTCGAGAAGTTCATGGACGAGGTTCGGAAGCTGGGGCTCCACGAGCAGGTCAAGATCCTGGCGGGCGTCACGCCCCTGAAGTCCGCCGGAATGGCAAAGTTCATGAAGAAGAACGTGGCCGGCATGGATATCCCGGACGACGTGATCCAGCGGATGGCAGACACGCCGAAAGAAGAGCAGGCAGCCAAGGGAATCGAGATCTGCGTGGAATCCATCGAGCGTCTCCGGAAAGTCGAAGGGGTCGCCGGTGCGCACATCATGGCCATCGAGTGGGAAAAGATGGTTCCGGTCATCGCAGAAAAGGCAGGGCTGCTGCCCAGACCCGACATTTCGGTCCCCTCGGATTGAAGCCCCTTGAAGGCTCGAGCCTGAGCTTCTCGGCGAGACAGGTTTTGTCAAACCTGTGCGCGGGCGGGAGATTGCGTCGGCCTTTCCACTTTCCCTTCCAGTCTTCTATAATAGAAACCGCCGGGGGGATGCATCTTGACGTCTCTTAGCCCGCAAATTGCACGAAACTTCGTCGCGAGAGCGGTGGAAGGTTTCGTGCAATATGCGGGATAGACCAGTGTTGCTCCCGAGTCTTTGTGAGGTCTAATCAGGGAGGGGGTGTCGGAGAAATGGGATCGGAAACAGAGAAGGAATACTATCGCAAGGTCCTGGATTCGCTCGGGCGGAGGCTCTTTGTGGTCTCTCCGGACTTGAAGCTCCTGGCAGGCAACCGTCCGGCCACCAAGAAGGGCGGCCCCGAAGTCGTCGGAAAGAAGTGCTACGAGTATTTCTACGGTGAGGACGCGCCCTGCCAGTCCTGCCCCGTCCCGGAGGTCCTCAAGTCCCGGCGCCCGGTCGTAAGAAGGGTTAGGGACGCCGATGGCGGAACGGAACAAACCCAGTGCCTCCAGGCAACACCGCTCTTCGACGGACAGGACATCGAGGCGGTGACCGTTCTGGACATCGATCTGGTCCATCTGCACAGCCTGGAAACCGAACTGACCCGGTCGAACGCCTTCCTCAGAAACCTCATCATGAGCTCTGTGGACGGCATCATCGCATCGGACATGAAAGGGAAGATTCTCATCTTCAACGAAGCCGCCTCGAAGATCAGCGGGTACACGATCGATGAAGCACTGACCGAACTCAACATCCGGAACATCTATCCCGGCGACGGGGCTCGCGAGGTGATGCGAAACCTCCGGAGCAATGATCACGGCGGGAAGGGAAAGCTCAAGTTCTACCCCATCGACTGCTCGCGAAAGGACGGCTCCATGGCCCCCATTCGCCTGTCCGCTGCGGTCATCTACGAGGGAGACAAGGAGATCGCTACGGCAGGCTTCTTTTACGACCGCAGCGAAAAGAAGGAGCTGGAACAGAAGCTCCAGAAAACTCAGATCCAGCTCCTCCAGGCCGAAAAGATGGCTTCCCTGGGAAAGCTGGCCGCCGGTGTCGCCCACCAGCTCAACAACCCGCTGGGAGGAATCACGCTGTATGCCCAGCTCATGCTGGAAGAATACGCACTCGAGGAGGGGGCCAAGGAGGATCTCACACGGATCATCGACGATGCGGAACGGTGCCGAGACACGGTTCGGGAACTCCTGGAATTCGCAAGACAGACGCGGCAGGAAATCCTCATGAACGACTTGAACCATGCGATTTCCCGCACCCTCTTCCTCCTCGAAAACCAGGCCCTGTTTCACAACATCGAAATCATCAAATCCCTGGACCCGGATCTCCCGAAGGTTCCGTCCGATGTCCAGCAACTCAACCACGTGTTCATGAACATCATCCTGAACGCTGCGGAGGCGATGGAGGGAACCGGACAACTCCGGGTCGAGACCCTTCCCTCCGACAACGGTTGCGGCATACTGATCCGCATATCGGACACGGGCCCCGGGATTCCGGAGGACGCCCTGCCCCATGTCTTCGAGCCCTTCTTCACGACCAAGGAGCAGGGAAAAGGCACCGGACTCGGTCTGAGTCTGGCCTATGGCATCATCGAGAATCACGGCGGCCGCATCTGGGCGGAAAGCAAGATCGGAGAGGGGACGACCTTCACGATCGAGCTGCCCATGGGCCAACCTTCAGAACAGGAGTAGACATTGAGCACAGAGAGTCAGGATTACCAGATTCTCGTCGTTGACGATGAGCGCGACATCCGAGACGGGAGCGAGCGGATACTCACCCGGAAGGGCTACAGAGTCACCACGGCCTCGAACGGCGAGGAGGCCCTCCAGCGCGTTGGCGAGACCCGGTTTGCGATCGTGCTTCTCGATCTGAAGATGCCGGGGATGGACGGCCTGGAGGTCCTTCGCCTGATCCGAGAGTCTCATCCCGAGACGCTCGTCATCGTGATCACGGGCTACGCCACGATTGAAACGGCGATCGAGGCAATGAAGCGAGGCGCATACGATTTCATGCCCAAGCCATTCAAGCCGGATCAGCTGCGGATCGTGGTCGACCGGGCCATCGAGTTGAAGCAGTTGACCGACGAGGCGAAGCGGCTGCAAGAGGAGCGTCAGCGCACGCTCAAGGATCTTCACCTGGAGCAGAGCAGGACGAGAACGGTCATTCGTGCCTTGCCGGACGGAGTCATGGTCACAACGCCGGACGCCCACGTTGCCCTGATGAACCCTGCCTGCACACGATTGATCTCCCTCACCGGGGAATTCCAGCTCGGGGAACACATCCAGCACTATGTGAAGGACGAAAGCTTCTGCGACCTCGTGACCCGCACCTCGCGAGGGGAGGTTCCGGTGGATCAGACCAGCCTCACCTATGAATTTTCCATGGAAGGGGACAAGTACCTGCGAGTCGACTCAACTACGATAAGCAGTGAGGAGGGAGAGTGCCTCGGCGCCGTGACGGTGGTCATCGACATCACCGGGCTCATGGTGCTCGACCGGCTCAAGTCCGAATTCGTGGCCAAGGTGTCCCACGAGCTTCGTTCCCCACTTTCGACGATTCACGAACAGCTTGCCATGGTCCTCACAAAGCTGGTCGACGACACCCCCGACGACCAGCGATACCTCCTCTCGCGGGCCAAGGAGAAGACCCACGGCCTGATCACCATGATCGGCGACCTCCTCGATCTCTCCAGGATCGAATCCGGGTCGGTCATAAGAGACCGCAAGCCCGTCGATGTGTCCGCCATTCTCACCGGCGTCGTGGATTTCTTGAGGTCCAAGGCAACCGGGAAGAAGCAAACGCTCACGCTCACGCTTCCGGAGCAGGCACTCCCCCCGGTCTCCGCAGACCCACAGTCTCTTGAGATCGTCTTCGGCAATCTCATCACGAACGCCATCCACTACACAGGAGAGGAGGGCCGCGTCGAGGTGAGCGCAACGACCGGGGACGAACAGGTCCGGGTGACGGTGAAAGACAACGGCTTCGGTATCGAGGAACGGCACCAGGAGAGGATCTTCGAGAGGTTCTACCGGGTAAAGGACGACAACACCCGCTACATCACCGGGACGGGTTTGGGTCTCCCGATCGTCAAGGGAATCGTCGATGACCTGGGGGGGAGTATCGAGTTGGACAGTGTGCCCGGCAAGGGGAGCATGTTCACCGTAGTGCTTCCCTTGTCATAAGCATTTCTGCGATTCAGGGATCAGGGACCTTATAGGCAAAAGGCGAAAGGGCAAAGGGAAAAGGCCTCCCTCCTCCCCAAGGGAATCAATGACTTGTACAATTCGTCATTCCCGCGGAGGCGGGAATCCAGAGGGGCGGAAGGGAAAGGGGAAAAAGAGCGCCGCCCAGGACAGACTCCTGTTCAGACGCCGAGGAGGCTCTTCACGCTTTCGGTGATCTCTTCGGCAGAGGCCGGCTTGGGAAGATAGTCGTCCGCCTCTGTGCTCATCCCATCGTAGTGGGAGTACTGCGTGGTCCCGACGTGTGTGCTGACGGCCGTGAGCAGCACAATCGGTATGCCGCTGTATTTTTCGTCCTTCTTGAGTTCCCCGCAGACCTCGTAACCGTCCTTCTCGGGCATCATCACGTCCAAAACAATCGCATCCGGCGGATTTGCCTTCACCTTCTCGAGCCCCTGCACCCCGTCATAGGCCACCTCGACCTCGAAGCCGGCCTGCTCGAGGTATTGCTTCACGAGGTCCGCGAAATCCGGTTCGTCATCCACGACCAGTACTCTCTTTCTTTCGCTCATCCCGAAGATCCTCCTGCCGGTCCGAAGTTCTCTCGTGCCACGAACAACTCACGTTTTCACATTAGCAAACACCCGAAAAGAAAGTCAACCTGCGCGGGCACGATGAGCCTCTTTCGGGTGCGGATCCGATCTGTTTGACAATGTCTCGGAATCTCCCTATAGTACTGCAAATTCTCCGATCCACTCCCTCTAAAGGGCTGACTCCCAACCGAGGGGTGGACATTGGGTACGATCGGAAACGGTTGTGCCTCCCGTGTTTGGAAAGGAGAAGAGCTGAGGACCCGGCCGAGGGCCGGGGGCCGATCAGGCTTCCCTATCCGGGAAGCTTTTTTTGTTTCCCGCCGCTTCTCCTTTCCGGGCCGTTCACCCGAGTGCCGAGTCTCATGCATCGAGCGAGCGTTATGAATCTCGACTCTTTCATCGTGCCGCCTCCCGGCGGGCATTTCTTCTCGAATTCCGGAAGACGTGGGCAGAATCCCGGCTCGAGAAGGCACGAACCGGCTCGCACAACCCCTTGAGGTAACCACAGCGAAGGAGAGGAAGAATGGGAAGCGTGCGAAAATCTATGAGTGTTGGGCTCATGGGGTGGATGTCCGTCGTCTTGTCTCTTGCGTTCATGATCGGGTGCTCCAGCAAGGACGACCCCGCTCCCCCTACCCCTGTCGAGATTACCGATATCTCCTACATGAAAGAGATGGACGGAAACGTCCCCGCCAACGAGGGCGAGACCATGTACATCGAGGGTGTCGCAACGATGGGGACCGGGGTGATGGTGTCGGGCCGGTACCTGAAGTTCCACATCCAGGACGACACCGGCGGGGCTTACGTCTTTACGGACACGGAGGCCCAGACGGCGGTGGCAGCGCAGCAGGCCGGTGGAAGCTCGTTCCTGGGCATCGAGATCTACGAAGGGGACCGGGTTCGGATCCGGGGAGAAATCGGCTCCCACGATGGAATGATCGAGTTCTATCCCCGGTCCGGTGGCAGCATTTCGGTCCGTGATTCCGGACAATCCGAGCCGGCACCCCATGTCTTCCCGAGCGTGGACGCCATTTACGCAAGCGAGTATGAATACGTGGGGAATCTCGTACGGGTGAACGACGTACAAATCCAGGGAGATGCCTCCGAGGCCTGGCCCGAGTACGGACAGAAAGGCAAGGACATCGAACTGAAGACCGCGGGTGACACGAACCCGCTCTACGCGGACATCTACCCGGGATCGGGCATCCCGGGTTCGAACTATCCGGAGGGAAGTTTCGACATCGTGGGCGTGCTCCACCGGGAGGTCATAGAAGGGGAAGTCTCCTACACGCTCTATCCCCGCGCCCTGTACGACATCAACCCTGAGGGTGGCACTCCGCTGTCCGGGCACGAGCTACTGGTGTACAAGAACGGACAGAAGAATCAGGGAGTTTCTGTCTCTGTGGATGATCTGCCGCAGTGCAGCTACGACAGGGACACAGAAGAAGACCCGGGCGCGGAGCCGGTCGTCACGCTTGCCTCCTTCATCGTACCCGAGATCGTTTCGGATCCGAAGAACTGGGCCTACAAGATCGTCGCCCGGGATGGACAGAAGCCTTTCGATAACCTCGATTTCAACCAGATGAAGAGCGGCGTGCTCTACGAGGATGAATACAAAGAGGAGGAAGTGCTGAACAGCCATTTCTACGAGGGGATGGAACTGTCCCAGATCTTCTACGACGTGGTCGAGATCGTCCTCTATCGGCCTGGAGAAGGCCCAGGTCGCGGCGACGCGGAATACGGGGAAGGGATTACGCTCATCATCAACGAGACCAGCTATCCGGTAAACTTTGCGGACCTGCCCAGCCCCGAACTGACGGAAAGACCCCTTGCCGACTTCGTGCCGGACAACATCATGTCCTTTTACACGATGAGCTCCTTCTCGTATGATCAGATTCGCGTGCTCTACGACTATCGGTTGATCCCATACGGGGGCGGTGACGAGTGTTTCCCCGTCACCTGGGACGAAATCGACCCGGAAACGGACGCGCCCATGGTAGACCTGTCGAGCGGGCTTCCGGTCGTGACCGGACTGGCAGGATGCGGTGAGATCGACGACCTGTT
>JAQYVQ010000301.1 GCA_030145435.1 Syntrophobacteria bacterium
AGAGGTGTCGAAGATGATGAACTTGTCGTTCTCCGGAACACTGCTGTCCCAGGCAGTCCACGCGACTTCCGTCCCGCTCCTCCCCATGTCGGGATCGCCGCTGTAGGCGAACTCCGCCCAATAGGAGGACATACTTCCCCCCAGCTCGAGCCTTCCGGCGAGGTTCTCCGGCGTGTAGACCATCGGGGCAAAGGCGGGCGCCAGGAACTGGTTGAAATCGAAGAAGACAAAGGCGATCTCCAGGCCGTGGCCGGCGCCAAGCAGGAAGCCCATGTCCACCCCCGCAATGCTCGGCTCCTCATCCCAGTCGAACCGGTATGCCCAGACCCCGGGCTGCCCCGTCGTTTGGCTGAGGGTCGAGGCAATTTGATCGACCGAGGTGGCCTTCATCGCATCCGTTGTGTACTGCGAGGACAGGGCATAGAAGGCGGGATCCTTGGCCCCGATCGGGATTCCCGCCACGATATTCACGAAGGTCGGGTCAAGAACCATGAACAGCTTGCTCTCGTCCCGGTTGCTGCCGATCATCAGGGGCACTTCGTTGTAGGTCGCGATGTCCTGGAACAGTGTCAACGGGTCCTGTGTCGGGAACACGGCGCCGTCCTTGAACATGTGGGGCCATGAGATCATGCCCCCGTAGCCGCCGTCGTACATGTTCATGATCTCGTCGTTGCTCTTGCCGTACAGGTAAGCGGAAATCTGCTCGTTGGTCATTCCGTTCTGGTACACGATGGCCGCGTCCCGGTCGAGAACGGTGCCGTCCGCGATCAGGAGGCTGTTGATGACCTCCCGTGAGCTGCGGGAATGGCCGCCAGCCTCGGTGTAGTTCCAGCCCACGGCGACCTCGGTCGTGGATACGCCGCCGCTCTCCGCCACGGCTCGGTGGAACTTCCCGGTCGCCTGGGGGGAAATCATCATGGCGAGCGTGTCCCGGGAGCCCGCCGACTCGCCAAACACGGTCACGTTGTCCGGGTTCCCACCGAAATTCTCGATGTTGTCCTGCACCCAGTCCAGGACATGAACGGCATCGAGGTTGCCCCAGTTGCCCGAATCGTCCAGGGCATCCCCGGTCGCGAGGGCGGGATGGGTGAACCAGCCAAAGGGCCCGAGCCTGTAGTTGAAACTGATCAGGATGACGTTGTACATCTGAGCGAGAAACTGTCCATCGTAGCCTCCCCCGTCGCCTATGCTGTTCCCACCGCCGTGGATCCACACCATCACGGGCAAACGGTCGCCCCCTGTCGGCACGCTCCCGGGGGAAAACGGGGGTGCCCAGACGTTCATGTAGAGACAGTCTTCCGAACCGATCGGCGTTCCATACAGAAGATCCGGAGCATCGGAAAGCAGGCCCGCGATCTGTGTGCACACGGCGCCGGCCTCCAGGGCAAGCCACGCATCCGACCAACCCGTCGCAGGCTCAGGGGCCTTCCAGCGCAAGTCGCCGACGGGCGGTGCTGCGTAAGGGATCCCCATCCACTCGTGGGCCCCATTCGACGTGCCGGTCCCGACGACCGTTCCGCTCGTTGTCTGCCTTTCCGTCACGGTTTCTATCGAAAAATCCACACCGGTTACGCCAACGAAATGTTCCTTCTCCACGCCCTGGCTGACAGGTCGCGTGTAGCCCGCAGGCGGTTGCATCGTAACCGTGTAGGTGCCGCCCCTGGTGTTCTCGAAGACGAAGGACCCTGCAGCGTCCGTGACCGTTATGTCCCAGGCCTTCCCGCTCAATTCGACGGTAACGCCCTCGAGCCCCACACCATCCTCGGTCACGGTCCCGGAAATGTCGCCGAAGCAACCCGAGACCACGATTGAGACTGCAAACACAAAAAGCAGACCAAGTCTCTGTGTCATGTCGATCCTCCTTCCGGTTTCGGCCGAACCGTCATCAGCCAGTGCTGTACCATTCTGTCTAATACTATTCTATTACAACCATACCCCCCGACGCAATACCACTTATTCTCAGGAGATGCAAGGAAAAGAACTGGACCCTCCCTACTTGATAGAAGTTTGGGGTCAGGTCGTAATTGTGACCCCAATGCCCCTCATACCCGCTCCTGGAAGCGAAGGAGAATCGTAGCGGAGGCGAGTCGCTCCGCGGCGGCATTCTCGGACCAGACGTCGCACTCGAGCTTCTTCGCACCCTCTTCGATCACCTTTTTCTCGACCCTGCCGCGGTAGGTCACCGTGTCGTTCAGATAGGCGGGAGACCCGAACTTCACCTCCATCTTTTCGATGACGGCCTGCCCTCCCAGCCAGTCGGTAATCAACTTCGGAAACAGCGAGGCGGTAAAGATCCCGGCCACCACGATGTCCTTGTACCCCAGTGCCCGGGCGTATTCCTGGTCAAAGTGAAGAGGATTGATCTCGTTGACCAGCTCGCAGTAGTCCTTGTTGCGAGCCGCGGCGAAATCGATCTCGAGGGAAGGGATTTCCACCTGTTCCCGGATCTCGTCGAAGGCGCTGGCAGATGACATTGTGCACTCCCCTCTAAGCGGTTCGCAGGAAAAAGACGTGCCGGTCAACGGCCATCAGCTTGTCCCGGGCATCGAGGACCTTGTGGGGAAAGGTGCCCACGAAGTATTCGCCCATCTTCCCCGTTTTCCGCACCAACCCTGCAAACTCCAGTTCGAGACGGTAAGGGGTATCGCAATGCAGTGGGCCCAGGAACTCGATCACCGAAGAGGTGTGGATGATTCCCCGGATGACGGGTCCGAGGAGGGGACCGATGCCTGTTGTGAAGAGCTCGTGCGACAGGGGGGTGATCAACGTGAGCAGGTAGGACTCGGGAATCGGAATCTTCTGGAAACCGGCGTTCTTCGCCTCCTGAAGGTCGAAATAGACAGGATTCGTCTCCTGCACGATCCCGCAGAAATCCTTGATGGTTTCAGGGCGGACGACGATCTCCTTCGAGGCCATCCGTGAGATCGCTTGGTCCATCTTCGCTCTCAAGTCATCCAACTCCAGGTCCCGGGCCACTTCGGATCCTCCATCCGCCGGTCACCTTACCATGGTTGGCCGTTTTGGTATATAATCCGGCTGAAACGAAGAAGTCCATGGAAGGAAGAGGAATGAAGCGCACGGCAACCCGTTTCCTGATGATCCTCCTTCTCGTCTTTGTGCAGAGTTGCGCTACGGTCCCCCACACGCAGAGAAGGTCACTGATCCTGGTCTCGCCCGGCCAGGAGACGGCCATGGGTGAGCAAGCCTACAGGGAGATACTGTCCCAGGAGAAGCTGTCCCAGAACAAGAAATGGGTCCTCATAGTGGACAAGGTGGGAAGGAACCTTGCGCGGGTGTCCGACATGCCGAACCTTAACTGGGAGTTCAAGCTCATCGAATCCACGCAGAAGAACGCCTTCTGCCTGCCGGGCGGTAAGGTGGCGGTTTACACGGGGATCATGGAGGTGGCGCAGAACGAGGC
Source organism: Syntrophobacteria bacterium (assembly GCA_030145435.1). GTDB lineage: Bacteria > Desulfobacterota > DSWW01 > DSWW01 > DSWW01 > S015-6. Next base: position 3,422 of record JAQYVQ010000301.1, read on the forward strand.
CGGGCTGGCGGCCATCATGGGACACGAGATCGCCCACGCGATCGCACGGCACGGGGCTGAGAGGATGACCCAGGTGCTGCTGCTCAACATGGGGCTCAGCATGGCGGACGTGTCCCTCCAGAACTCGGAACACAGGGAGCTGATCCTGGCCGCCATCGGGCTCTCCGCCAACGTGGGGCTCCTCCTGCCCTATTCCCGAAAGCACGAGACCGAGGCAGACAACATCGGGACCATCTACATGGCAAGGGCAGGATACGACCCGAACGAGGCGGTGGCCCTCTGGCAACGATTCGCCGAGGCGGAACAGGCCCGAGTGCCCGCCTTTCTATCCACCCACCCTCCTTCCCTGGAGCGGGCGGAAGCATTGCAGAGCATCGCGCAACAGGCCATGGCGGAGTATCAAAGGGTCCCGAACCCCTATGGAAAGGGAGAACCCCTTTTCTAGAGTGGCAGGAGATGACAAAAGATCGCATAGAGATGAAACGTAGAGATTTCCTCCTCGGCTCTGCGGCAGGGGTTGTGACCGCGGCGTCAGCGGTCTCTCAGGCCGGCTGCTCCAAGCCCTTCGTCCCTGAAGAGCCACACCGCTATATCGATCCAGCGGCATGCATCGGTTGCGGAGACTGCGTGAGCCTATGCCCGATGGGCGCTATCCACCTAGTCGAAGAAACGTCATCGATCGACCCGGATGAGTGCGCCGAGTGCGGGGTTTGTTCGCGATCCCGGATCTGCCCTGCCGACGCGATCCACCCGGGGAAGCTCGCATGGCCGCGGACGATACGGGAGGCCTTCAGCAATCCCCTCGTCGTCCACGAGGCCACCGGAGTAAGAGGAAGGGGCTCGGAGGGGATCAAGACCAATGACGTTACGGACCGGTACCCCCGTGGCTCGCTGGGGGTGTTCATCGAGTTGGGGCGCCCTGCCCTGGGCACCCGGTTCGTCGATGTCGAACGGGTGGTGAAGAAATTCACGGCGCACGGACATACACTGGTTTCGGACAACCCGGTGGCAGGGCTGATCAACGACCCGGCGAGAGGCACGCTCATGCCGGAGGTCCTGAAGGAGAAGGCGATCTCTGTGCTGGTCGAGTTCATCCTGCCGGAGAGCGCTGTCTCTGCGTTGCATACCCTGCTCGACGAGCTGGCCGCCGAGGTGGAGACCGTATTCAGCGTGGGCATCGCACTCCGCGCCGAACCCGACGGCGCGTCACGGATCGAGGACCTGTTCGGCGGGGAGGTCTTCCGGCTCCCCAACGGCAAGGTGAATCTTGGCCTTGCGCAGGACATTGCCGCGAAGGGGGCCTGAACCATGTCGCACACGTCGCAGCGCCGGGGCCTGGATCCCGCAACTCCCGGGGAGGAAATCATCGTCCTGGCGATGATACCGAAGCAACACAGAGAGGACGAAGGCATCCGGGACGCCATGAAGGCGCTGGCGCAGAAGATGATTGCCCACAAGCCCCATCAGTGGCTTTCCCACAATTTCATCGCCCTCGACATCCCGCAGCTCGGCTCCAAGCAGACCCTGCTCAGATGGTTGCATCGCGTCAGGCCCGAAGCGACCCGGGACATGCTCTTCAAGGCGGTTGCCGAGAAGTCGAGCGTACTCACCGCCATCTACACGAGAGAGGAAGATGCCTGCGGTCTGTTGAGGGACCTCAAGGGTTTCTGGCTGGAAGAGAACCGGCGGAAGGGCACCCCCATCTCGATCGTGCTCAGCGGGTTGTTCGGCGACATCGACAAATGCTGCAGACAGACCGGAATCCGCCCGCACACCTACCTGCACAGCCTCGGGGTTCGGGGAAGGGTGGACCGCCTCCCCAACGAAGGCAAATTGGAGCTGGTGACCATGTGCGGGCACGGCCTGATCGCCGGCCAGAGGGTGCAGCTTCTGGCCGAGCGGGTGGAAAAGGGGGAGATCACTGCGGAGCAGGCAGCGGAGGACGTGGCCAGGCCTTGCGTGTGTGGAATCGTAAACCAGGAAAGGGCCGCTAGAATCTTTAAGAGGCTCGCTGTCAGTCCCAGTCGATCGTTTCCAGGTGCTCGCGCAGCTGCCCCGCCGTACGGAACTTCCGCAGGATGAGCGTCCGCTTCAGGCCACAGCAGATCCCCTTGACGACCGGGGGATGCCTGGCGTAGTGCTTCGATCCGCCGATCACGTCGTAGAAGACCCGAATCAGGTCGCACACGTCCTGGTGGACTTTCGAGGGCTTTTGCGCGCCCCAGTGGAACAGATCCACAAGCTTCACATCGAACCCCAGGCCATACCGGTTCGCTATGATGTTCTCGTCGTGAAGGTCCCCGTGGTACTCGCCGAGCTGGTGAATGCACTCGATGCCGGATGCGAGGCTGTGCAGGAGATGCAGGCCCTCGAAGGCGGTGAGCCGCTTGCCCGGCTGACGCTTGAGCAATTCACACAGCAGCTCCCCCTCTACGTAATCGGAAACGAGGAAGGTGATCGGCGTTCCCTTGAACCGGATCGTCTCGTGGGTGTGGTACTGGATCAATATGTCGCAGACACGAAGCTTGTGCAGCTTCTTGGCGTAGAAGTTCGCGTTTCGGTCCCTCGGGTTGCGGTGCGGGTAGAAGAACTTGGCGGCACGCACGATGCCCATGTTGTTCTCGCGTACCTTGAAGACCTCTCCCTCCCATCCGGCTCCAAGACGGGACAAGACTTCGTACTTGCCCGCAAGCACCCGGCCGGGCTGGAAATCAAACTCTTCGATCCGACGTTTCTTCGACTTGCTCACCTTCATCACGCGGCCCTTTCAAGGCAAGATTGATAGTCCATTCTCGGCCCGGGGTCAAGCCCCTCCCGGTGGGGAATTCCCTCGCCATGTCCGAAACGCGGGTTTTGGCTCGAAATCCCGGCGACGGTCTGATATAAGAGGGGCCAATGTCCATTCTATGCTCTACATGGAGGTGGTTCATGCTCTCTCCGGAGCCAAGAAGTACAAGCATCATCCTATCCCTTCTGCTACTAATCTTCTGTGCGGTGCCCGCCTGCACGAACGACAGCGACGCCCCGGACAACTCCACCGGGGCTGACCGGGACGGATATGACCTCATCATCAGGAACGGCCGCGTGATCGATCCGGAGACGGGCAGGGATGAGATCGCGACGGTAGCCGTCCGGGGAAGCACCATCCGGAAGATTGCCACCGGAGGGGGGCAGAACCTCTCGACCACCGAAAATGGGAGGGTACTCGACGCCTCCGGGCTCGTTGTCTCCCCCGGCTTCATCAACACGCACACCCACGAGGGGAGCGCCGCCTCGGGCCTTCAGGTCTACGAGTCGTCGAGGGCATTCGTTCAGGATGGCATCACCTTGTGGCTCGGCGGAAACTGCGGCCGGTCACCCACCGGTATGGTACTCGAGTTCAACGGCCAGGTGCTGGACGATAGAACCGGCCTGACCTTCCCTGAACTTATGGACAAGGTAGAGAGCGAAGCACTGCTCTGCAACAACTTCGCGACCCTGAGCGGCAATCTCACCTTGAGGGGAGACGCCGGATGCGCACACGGGGAGCCGGAGAGTGACCAGCAACTCGCTTCCATGCTCGAGTTGTTCGAAACAGACCTCTCCGCCGGCTCCTTCGGTATCTCCTTCGGGCCCTTCTACGATCCCGGAACCACCGAACAGGCCATGATCGAGCTTGCCAAGACCAGCCGAGCGGCGGGCGGGATGGCCGCCAGCCACATCCGGGACGTGATCTCCGAGCTGCTGAACATTGTCCTTTTCAAAGACAGCCTCGATGAAGCCATCCGGACCTGCAGGGCCGCCGGGATTCCCTACATCGTTTCTCACCTCACGGACATGACCTACAACGGGTCGACCGAGTGGGCCCTCGACACGATCGAAAAAGCGGTCAGAGAGGAAGGCCTCCCCCTGGCGGCAGACATCATCGGGTACGACACCTTCAATAACGACTTCTTTGCCCTGACTCGATTCGGCGAGATCCCGGTATGGCTGCTGATGCTCTTCGTTGGCGTCGCCCCTAACCAGTTGTTCATGGCGGAAGATGTGCACGTGGACGACAAACCCTTCATGGAGGCCTACGAACGATTCAGCACCGTGAATCAGGTGGAGGCCCTGGCAAAGGCCTTCGAGGAAGACAGAGCAAGGGCGGAAGAAGGATCGGATTCCCTCAGCGTCAGGATCTGGTGCAACATCGTGAAGCCGGAAAACACCGTTTCGGCCCTGAAAAGGCCCTTTGTCTTCATGGGGAATGACGGAAGCGTCTCGAGGAACACAACCAACAATGAGGTCATCATCCAGCCCCGCACCCTGGCCTGCTTCTCGCGGCTCTTCGGCCACTGGTTCAGGGAGATCGGTGCCATATCGCTCGAGGAAGCGGTTTTCAAGGCAACGATCGCGCCCGCCCTGTGGCTCGGTCTCGACAAGAAGGGCCGCCTGCAGGAAGGCTGTGATGCGGACATTACCGTTTTCGACCCCGACACCATCGTCGACAAGGCCGAGCCGGAGCCGGACAAGCTCGATCTCCCGCCCGAAGGAATCCACTACGTGATCGTGAACGGACAGATCGTCGTGGAGGAGGGCGAACTCACAGGGAACACGCCTGGCAGGCTCATCCGGAGAACGTGGACCGTTCCCGGCGACACGGAAGAGGTCATATCCCTCTACGAGGAGAGATTCTAAGCGGATGGAATCGGACGCGAACGGCAGGGTGGATCCCTTTTCCCGGAAGCTCGACTACCTCTGCTCCGAGGTTGTCAGAGCACTCAAGGCGATCGAGACCCTCCAACGCAGGTTCTTCCCGCCCACGATCCCAAGCCTCCAGGAAGAGATACGCCCTCTCCTGCCCTCCCTCGACCAGGCCCGCCGGGACACCCGCAAGATCGAACCCTCGCGCGGCTTCGAGGGGGTCCGGAATGTCCTCGACACATCCGCCGGCCTCGTGGCTGAGGCCCTGGAACTCATCACTACGTCCAGTCGCAGCGACATGGAGCAGACGGTCATTCAGGTCCTGCAGGGTCTTCGGAAATCCTGCCGCGCGCAAGAGCAGCTGTTTCCCCTGCGCCGGGCCCTCCCCACGATCGACCGGTTCTTTCTCGAACCCGAGGTCAGAGACCGGGCCTCGGAACTCGACCCGGATCCTCCGCCCAGGGCCGCGAGCGGCCTGCATCACGTCGGAACAGGCCGAGACCCTTATGCCCGGGGAGCCTACTCTCTGTACGTGCCGGAGTCGTACGACGGCTCGCAGGCCTGGCCCCTCGTGACCGCCCTGCACGGCGGATTCGGTCACGGCCGGGACTTTCTGTGGACCTGGCTCCGGGAAGCGCGCAGCCGGCGGTTCCTGCTTCTGGCCCCGACCTCGTCGGGCACCACCTGGTCGTTGCTCATGCCACAGATCGACGGAGCGGCCATAACGGCCGTGCTCGACCAGGTCAGGGAAAAGTGGAATGTGGATTCGGATCGGATGCTGCTGACCGGCATGTCGGACGGGGGGACCTTCGCCCTGGCCAACGGCCTGCAGGGGGACTCCCCGTTCACCGCTTTAGCGGTGGTCTCCTGTGTGCTCCCCCCTGCCGACCTTGAAAAGGCCCGTGGAAAGCAGATCTACTGGGTGCACGGGGCGCTCGACTGGATGTTTCGCCTGGAGATCGCGCAGCGGGATGCCAAGGTGCTCGAACAGATGGGGGCCGACATCACCTTGCGCGTGGTCCACGACCTTTCGCACACCTACCCGAGGGATGAAAACGCTCGCATCCTTTCCTGGTTCGATCCCGGCCTCGGCAGCTTCCATAGAGCGTAAGGGGAAACGCATGAAGACCGTCAAATACCTATTGATCACCCTGGCGTGCCTCGCCATTCTTCTCATGATAGCCACGCGGATCTTCTTCCGTCTCCCTCTGCCCGACTACGAAGGCACGGTCGAGCTCGAGGGCCTCCTATCCAACGTCCAGGTCAGGTTCGACCCATACGGGGTTCCCCACATCTTCGCCGAGAACGACCGGGACCTCTTCTTCGCCCAAGGCTACATCACGGCGAGGGAGAGGATGTTCCAGATGGACATGGCAAGGCGGGCCGGCCGGGGGGAACTTTCCGCCTTGTTCGGGGAGGCCACCCTGCAGACCGACAAGTTCATGAAGACGGTGGGCTTCTACCGCCTGGCCCGCGCCGAATACGCTCAACTTTCCGAGGAATGCAAGGACATCATCGTCGCCTATACCCGAGGGGTGAATGCGTACATCGAAACGATGAAGCATCTCCCCCGCGAATACGTCATTCTCCGTGCGGAACCCGATCCGTGGGTGCCTGAAGACACGGTGGTCTGCGGTACCCTCACCGCCTACAGCCTGACCCGTTCGAAGAAGACCGAGCTCGCCCTGTACCGCATCGGGGAGAACACGGACAGGGAGACGCTGGAGCACTTCATCCCCTCCCCTCCGGACTTCGCCCCCACCGTCTCCGGGCCGGCCGCCCGGCACGGGGCTCGACCGCACGAAATCCCGTTCATCCGCTACCCGTCACGAAGCCTGGCAGACACAGCCATCCAAGCACCCATGGGCCCGCCGGAAATAGCGGCCAGCAACTGGATGATCTATTCCGGGTCGCTCACAACGACCGGTGCACCCCTGTTCACAGGGAGCCCGGATCTCAAACCCAGGATTCCCGCCCTGTTCTATGTGGTGCGTCTAAAGTCGGACACGCTCGATGTCATCGGCGGGGCCATACCCGGCACGCCGGGCGTGAGCGCAGTCGGCTTCAACGGGAACATCGCCTGGAGTGCGGTCAACGGCAGGGTGGATGAGCTCGACTACTTCATCGAGAAGATCCATCCCGAAGACCCTGACCAGTACCTGACGGAGAGCGGATACAAAGACTTCGAGATCGTGGAAGAGACGCTGAAGATCAAGACCCAGGGGGGAATCCGGGAAGAGAAACTTTCGGTCAGGATCTCGAGGCACGGGCCGATCATCTCGGAGGTCATGCCCCTGGCACCGGACAATGCGGCCATGAAGTGGGTCGGAATGAACCCGACCGGCCTGTTCGAAGCGTTCGTGGAACTCAACAGGGCCTCCACGTTCGAGGAATTCCGGGGCGCTTTGCGCCACATGAAGACCCCAACCCTGAACTTCGGGTATGCGGACGCAAAGGGAAACATCGGATACCAGTACGTCGCCTCTCCACCGATACGGCCGAAGGGCACCGGGGCCCTTCCTGTGCCGGGCTGGACGGGCGAGTACGAATGGCAGGGAACCATCCCGTTTGAAAGGCTTCCCTATGACCTGAACCCGGGCAAGGGATATCTGGCCTCATTCAACAACCCTGCCAAAGAAACCGACTACCACCTGACAAACTACTACCTGTACGAAAGAGCGATTCGCTTCGAGGAACTGGCCAAGGACCTGGGAGACATAACGCTCGAAGGTGCGCGCGAACTGCAGCTCGACTCCGTCTCCGTCGTGGCCAAGCGCTGGGTCCCCCACGCCGTGCGTGCCTGCAGGGACAGGGACGACCTGACCGAGGGCCTGAAGCTGTTCGATGGCTGGGACCATGCCATCCGTACGGAAAGCCCGGCCGCCACGCTCTTCAATGCATTCTATTTCCGGCT